>PLEQ01000088.1 GCA_003136475.1 Deltaproteobacteria bacterium | reverse complement strand
ACGATGGCTTTTGCATAATAAAGCGCGCAGTGAATCTGCGACGAAGTCAACGGGCACGATATCAAGCAGAGCTTGCGCATCGACAGGCAGAACCTCAAGGCGGCTGATCAATGGCATAAACCAAAGGATTTGCCGCGCAAACACCCGATTCTCTAAGCCAGCACTTAAAACGATGGAAGGACGAAGAATAAGAAAAGGGAGACCTGAGCTTCGGACAAGGCTTTCCGAAATAGCTTTTGAATGAGTGTACGGATTAATATGCTCACCATCGGGTCGGCAGCCAAGTTCTTCAGAAATGCAGGCATCCGTAATCTTGCCGCAATTGCTTGCAGTGCTAATATAAATGAGGAGAGGATTCTTTTTGCAAGTTCGAGCGAAGTCGATGACTTTCGTGGTTCCTTGGATATTCGTTTCATGAATAGTCCGATCTTGGATGAAAGATGTTTCTGCTGCACAATGGATAATGAAGTCGACGTTCGTGCGAAGATTTTCGAGATCATCTAACCGCATTCCTAAGTTGGGAGCTCGAAGATCGCCCGTGAGACTGGTGAGTTCAGGTGCAGGTTCCTGTTTCAAAGCCAAACGCTTCATCAGACGTTCGTTTGAATTTTCACCGCTTGCACGGAGTAGGCACCAGAGTTTTTGGATACCCACTTTGTGGAGCTTTTTTGCGATCTCGCCACCGATAAGACCGGTGGCACCTGTCAGGAAGACTTTGGAGTCATCAGTCAGAACAGTTTTTTGGGTAGCCCGTGATTCTGAACTCGAACTGATCATTTCTTCCATTAGATTCTCTTGATGGAACGTATGACTTATATTTTATCACAATTTAAAGGGGACGTAGGATATGGGGTGGTTCTATTTGTTTTTGGCAATTATTTTGGAAGTCATCGGAACTCTTGCCATGAAGCAATCGAAAGGCTTTTCTGTGCTTCTACCGTCCTGTACTTCGTTTGCAGCTTACGGCAGCTGTTTGGCGTTGGTCACACTCGCGGTCAATCGAATCGATCTCAGCATCGTTTATGCGGTGTGGGCTGGACTTGGTACGGCTATTATTAGCCTGATCGGTGTTTTCTACTACAAAGAGCCCGCGACTCTGCTAAAAATCATCTCGATTTGCCTTATCATTGGTGGCGTTATTGGCTTAAATTTAGAAGCCTAGTAGATTAAAACCCTCAATGCGGAGGGTAGCGAAATTGAATTTTCAAAATATTAATAAACTTCAAAAAAACGATAAAGTCGCTCTAGTATCACCATCTTCGACAGTTGCCAGCGTTTTTACCCCGCTTTTTGACCTCGGTGTGCAACGCCTTATGGAAGTCTTTGCACTCACGCCAGTCATTTTTCCCCACTGTCAGAATACGCATGCAAGCTATCAAGACAAAGCTGAGGATCTGCATAGGCTTTTAGTGATCCTGAGATCAAAGCGATTATGGCGTGTGTGGGTGGGGATGATCAAATCAAGCTCTTACGCTATTTGAATGCTGAGACCTTTCGAGAAAACCCCAAACCTTATTTTGGCTACAGCGACAACACCCATCTGAGTTGCTATCTGTGGAAACTCGGTATTCCCAGTTTTTATGGCGGCAGTGTTTTGACACAGCTTGCCATGCAGGGTCAGATCTTGCCAGAGACCGTAGCATCTCTCAACTGGGCTTTCTTTGAACACGGACTTTTCGAATTGAAGGCGAGTGCGGCGTTCGCTGACGAAGATCTGGCGTGGGAGGAGTCTGCTAATCTAAAAAAATATCGAAAGATGGAGCCTAACGACGGCTTCTATTTTGATGGAGATCACTCGGCAGAAGGACGCTTATGGGGTGGTTGTATAGAGTCTTTGGATTTCATGACTAAGGTCCCTGGGCGTGTGCCTGAGCTGGAGCATTTAGCAGGCACCATACTTTTTCTCGAAAGCTCTGAGGAAATTCCCAGTCACGAGTGTGTGAAGCGATTTATGATTGCTTTGGGCGAATGGGGACTCCTGAAGATTGTCAAAGGCCTGGTGGTAGGTCGACCCAAGGCATGGTTCTTCGATAGACAGTTGTCTCCCGTCGCCAAACAAAATTATCGCAAGGAACAGCGTGAAGTCATGCTTGAGGTCTTTCGTGAATACAATCCTCTGGCACCCATCGTGATGAATGTCGATTTTGGGCACACCGATCCGCAACTGATCCTTCCCAACGGAGGGCTTATGAAAATCGATGGCGTGCAGAAGAAGGTGTGGGTGTCGATCTGAAGCTGGCGAGGGATAGGCTGGCAATCAGGACTCGCTACCGTAGCGGATACCACGAATGATAAGACTCATGACACCCGCTGGACGATCGACTTCGACTTCATCTCCGACTTTTTTGCCAAACAACGCTTTGGCAACCGGTGACTTCCAGGAAACGCTGTTGGCCCAAAATCCGGTCTCACCTTCACCCACGATGGTCCACGTTTTTTCTATGCCGTCTTCGTCTTCGACTTGGACGCTTGCTCCAAAGCAGACGGATTCCGATCGTATCTGCTTGGGATCGATAAGTTGGGCATCTTTGATCAGCGTTGTGAGATAACGCAGACGGCGATCGATCTCGCGCAAACGTTTTTTGCCGTAGATATACTCTGCGTTTTCGGAGCGATCTCCTTCGGCTGCTGCGATGGTGATACCGTCGACAACTTTAGGGCGGTCGACCAAGAGCAGTTTTTTGTGTTCGTCCACCAACTTTGCATGGCCTTCCCGGGTGAGGGGTTTGCGTAATTTTGCGAGGTGTACGTTCATTTTTTTTCTACTTTCTAGACTTAGAGCGAGCGATTGCCGAGAGGCGAGACATGTACTATAAAATCAAATGAAGATGGTTATAGCAGATTTGTGTCCAACTCTGGAGTTCTAAACTTGCATCAAAATGAAACAAAACCACCCAAAGCCGTTCTAGTAGGCTTGCAATTGCAAAACGTTACACCAGAAGACCACGCATCGTCACTGGTGGAACT
>PLEQ01000207.1:1250-2796 GCA_003136475.1 Deltaproteobacteria bacterium | reverse complement strand
CAGAAAACCTGGAGTTTAAAAAGACAACAGGACAACGAACTGAAGTCGCTAAAACGATTTGTGCACTACTTAATGGTCTGGGAGGATTTCTCCTTTTTGGTGTGTCTGATAAGGGTGAAATCGCTGGTCAACAAGTGACAGCAAAAACTCTAGAGGATATCTCTCTTGAATTGCGCAGGATCGAACCCCCCGCATTTCCGGAGATTGAAACAGTCTCTATAGGGGATGACAAAGCGGTGATTGTTATTCGCGTCTCTGGAAAGATGGGTACTTATTGTTATGATGGACGCCCTTATCTCCGACACGGCCCCACAACGCAGATTATGCCTCGCAGCGAGTATGAAAAGCGCGTTTTAGTGAAGTTCCATACTCATAGACGATGGGAAAATGAGCTTGCTCCGGATTGGGTAACGATACAGGATTTAGATGAAGATGAAATTCAAGCAACCCTCCAGAATGCTGTTGCATTGGGTCGCATGAAAAAGCCCACTCATACCGATGCCGAATCTAGTCTGCGAGGATTGGGTCTTTTTGATGATGGGCATCTCATCAATGCCGCCGTTGCATTGTATGGAAAAAGTGAAAGGCTGTTTGCAAGCTATCCTCAGCTAGCTATCAGGTTGGCTAGATTTAGAGGGACCGATCGGTTAGGCGGTTTTATGGACAACCGCAATTACTGGGGAAATGGTTTTGATCTCTCGAGGCGCGGTGAATCGTTTCTACTGGATCATGTCCCTATCTCTGGGCGCGTTGTACCAGGAAAAAGGATTCGGGAAGATTATCCTCTATATCCGCCTCTTGCTACACGGGAGGCTTTGGCAAATGCTATTTGTCATAGGGACTATACAACTCCCGGGGGTGCCGTCGCAATTGCTATGTATGATGACCATTTGGAGATCGTCAACCCCGGAATTTTGCATTTCGATATGACCCCGGAAAAATTAACCAAGCCGCATGAATCGAAGCCATGGAATCCTATCATCGCTAGTGTATTTTATCGCGCCGGTGTGATTGAAAAGTGGGGTATGGGAACGCTCAACATTATCGATTGGTGTAAAGAAAATGGAAATCCCAAGCCAACCTGGGAAGTTCGTGCCGAATCCGTTGTCACTACGTTCTTGCCATCAGGCTTCTTTGCCACAGGGGAAATGCCCGAAGAAAGGCCCAAGTTGAGGCCTAAGATAAGGCCCAAGTCGATAGAAGAAGAAGTGGTTAATTTACTGCGTAAGGGACCTCTATCCAAAGCTGAAATCGCTGAGCTACTGGGACATCAACATATCTCAGGCGGACTAAAAAAAGTTTTTCAGAGCTTGATCGACCAGGGTGTTATTGCCTATACGATACCTGATAAACCAAGAAGCAGGGTTCAAAAATATAAGTTAAACAAGTGAGTGAAGAGCCCGCTATTAGGCCTAAGATATTAAGCCCAAGTCAAATGGAAAGGTGATCGAACATACAATTTGAAGCCGCCCCTTTTTCAACATCTTCTTCGAGTAGCATTTTGGGAGTGATCCGGGTATTTCTATCGAGTTTTCGTGCGGCCCGG
>PLEQ01000207.1:0-1234 GCA_003136475.1 Deltaproteobacteria bacterium | reverse complement strand
GGTATTTGACTTGAAGAAATTTTGAGCCGGTAGGTTCTAGAATTGCTACTGAAAACAGGGAAGCGTATAAGAGGATTGGAAATGGCACCAAGTAAAGCAGTGTCATGATCCACATCCACCGTCGCGTTATTCTTTGGGTCTTTAAAATGGTTACCTCATCTGTCATATGATCAAACTCTTAAATGGTGGCATATGTCATTTAGATTAAGGGTATTAATGTTATCGCCTAAAGAACCCTGNNCTTCTGTAAGCAACCCTTCTTGACGCAACAGCTTAAGTCTTATCGTAGCGGTCCTGCTGCTAACACTCCACAGCTTGGCAGCTTCTACAACGGAGATTTGGTTATGCTGTTGGATGTGAGCGAGCAGGAGAGAATACCAAGGGTGTTGTTGTTTGGTCTGGACTGTTCTTGGATACAGGGTTACTCTAAAAAAGAGATCCAACTCTTCAAATTTGGGAGGGGTAGCTCCGTGCTGGATGCAGCTCCCATTTATGCGATTAAGCCCAGAACCCCACTGTTCGATGAGTTCTAGCTCTCTGAATACTCTCCCCAATACTTTGTTGCGCAGTTGGGAAACTCCTGAAAGGGCGGTTTCTAGGTTCAGTCCGAGCGGCAGAGGCCCCGGGTNNCATGTAGGAGAGCATTAATTACAGACTCACGTACAGCTTCAGGTGGATATTGAGGGATATCTTCCCTACGAGCAGAGCGGATCACCGCCCTCATAGAGGTATTGCGTCGAATGAAGGCTAGGATTTCGCCTATCGCAAGAGGGAAAGCACTCTTGATATCTGCATGGTCAATGGCTGTGGTTTTTGTCGTTCCATCAAAGCGGATCAGGCGAATGAATGGATCAGGGAACAACTCATCGCGTTGTTTTCCAAATAACATCAAGGCTCCCTTTGTTGGACGAGGAGTGCCTCTATGCTCTACAATGAGTTCCAATGACTTGGCGGTTGACTTGGTAAATGGTTTATCGACAGCTGTAAATAACTTGCGAGCCAGGTCNNGTCCATGTCGAGATCATCTGGAGTAGCCTTCAGCTCGGGTAGTTGATCGAATGAGGTGTGCTCTTTGAATCGTTTGATTTCCGCAATTAGAGCGGCATCCGCAATGCGATTTGTGGAACCGAGACGGACGTAGACCCCATTATCTTCGCCTTTGTCCTTGAGGTAGAAGGGCCCTGGGTTGTGGGGTACAGTCACAATCAACACATCCTTGTCTCTCCATGAGATG
>PLEQ01000505.1 GCA_003136475.1 Deltaproteobacteria bacterium | reverse complement strand
GGCGGAGAGTGAGGGAGTCGAACCCTCGATACAGTTACCCATATACCAGCTTTCCAAGCTGGCGCTTTCGGCCACTCAGCCAACTCTCCGTGAGTGTAGAAAGAAATTTCTACTGTTTCTTTTAAACAAAGGGAAATGAATTCTATGGGACTTAGTGAGAAAAAATCTCGCCTTTCGGATTTTTGAACATTGCAGCGAGGGTAAAGGCGATTTCTAAGCTTTGCTGATAGTTAAGGCGCGGGTCGCAGAAACTGCGGTAGTTCTTCTCTAAGTCGAATTCCTTGATGTTTTCAAGACCACCGAGGCATTCGGTGACATTTTCGCCAGTAAGTTCGAAGTGAACACCGCCGAGAATGGTTCCCTGCTCCTGGTGCAGACGAAAAGTTTGGTGCAACTCACTCAAAATTGCGGAAAAAAGGCGGGTTTTACGCTGGAAAGCGGTTGTTACGCCATTGCCATGCATGGGGTCGCATGACCAGAGGACAAGACGGCCAGCATTTTTAATTGTACGAATCAAAGCTGGTAGGCGTTGCGACACTTTTTCAGAGCCCAGGCGCGTGATGATTGTAATACGGCCGGCTTCATTTTTGGGATTGAGAATTTCAAGAATGTNNTTGGCGATGCCGCGAAAATATTCGATATGGGCACCATCTAACTGGCGAGTCCGATCACCAATCCATAGCATATGAGCGTTCAAATTATAATATTGACCCTTTTCCTTCACAAAATGTGTGAGAGCCTGTTCGAGAGGGAGATGGAGGCCTTCATGACACGTGAAAAAATTCATGTGCCGAAGTTCTGAAGTCGTTCCACCAAGAGAAATCATAAAGTGGATGGCGCGCCGCATATTATCCGTCAGATCCTGATACATGCGGTAATGAATGGAGTCTTTGAAAAGGCCAAGCTCCCATTGTTCAGGATGATGAAAATCCGCAAAGCCTCCACTTGCCAAAGAGCGAACATAATTCAGCGTCAGAGCTGAGCTGTGGTAGCAGCGCAAAAGCCGCAGTGGGTCAGGCAAGCGCGCGCTTAGAGTCGGCTCTATACCGTTAATACTTTCCCCTCGAAACACCGGCATCTCAAAATCTGCAACGGTCTCGCTTTCTGATGAGCGTGGCTTCGTATACTGCCCAGCCATACGAGCGACACAAACGACGGGCTTTTGGATGCTGTAGCAGAGAACTGAAGCCATTTGTAAAAGAATTTTAACCTTCGCCGAGATAACTTCGGCTTTGCAATCATTGAAACTTTCCGCGCAGTCACCGCCTTGCAGCAGAAATCCCTTTCCATAGCTTGCCTCTGCAATTTTATTTTTCAGAGATTCAATCTCTCCAACAAAAACGAGCGGAGGATATTGACGTAGCGTGGCCAAGACGCGTTGCAAGGCAGCTGGATCACTGTAAAGGACCTGCTGCTGCGCGGGGAAATTTTGCCAAGTTTCAGGCAGCCATATTGACCGAGTCAAGTTAAACTCCGAATTCTTTCCTGGTCATTAAAAACGGCGTTGCGCATGGAAGCAAGAAGGTTTTTATTAGAGTTTGTTTGAAATAATCCAGTGCCTACCTCGTTTTAGGAGATGCTTGTTTAGCTTAGCTTAGGGAGGTGTGGCAAGGTCTGTGCTAGTGTTTTTATCAAAATCTCGAGGGAGACTTTTTGCAAGCCGAACTCATCACAACTCATGCCAGCCTTATTCAGTTGGCTTTAGCTTCGGTATTCAATCTCCCGCTCTTGGGGCGGCAAGAATCTGCGCCCCGTATTCTACAAAAACTCAGCACTTTCTTCTCCNNCCAGCCTCTTTTATTTTAAAATGGCAAGCTGGCCATCTCGCCACCTCACGCTGGGAATTAGCTTTTGTAACAGCTATGGCTTGGCTTGGGCTGTTTAGCCTCAGACGCGTTAGCCTTCCGCAGGTTCAAGCCAGCATTTCACCGCTCATCATGTTACTCCTCGCCATTCACCTGGGCTTGGAATGGTCACGCGCACAGTTCGAGCAAAGTTTAGGCAGCGCCTATCTCGCATGCCACATCACGGGGGCGATTGCCGGTGAAATACTGGCCGTGTGTGCTGCTGTGATCGCTCTCTTCTATCTNNTATTTGCCAAACTCATGTTGAAAATTCCCGCCCTTGACCTGCTTGATAATCTCCTCGTCGTCACTTTAGGTGCCGGCTTTTTGTTTCTCTCGGTTGCGCTTCTAAGCGGAACGGTCTTTCTTTGGCACCTTGAGGCACAAAATAAAGCAGCACTTACTGTTAAACTAGTCTGGGCTCTCACGGTTTGGATCTGGTATTTTGCAGCTCTCTTTTCACGAGTTGCTCTGCAGTTTTCTACCAAGAAACTGGCACGGATGAGTTTAATGGGTTTTATTCTATTGGTCGGGGCCTACTTTGGTTTTATATTCTGATGCGAACCGCGCTGTGAATCAAGCACTTGATGGGTTTTTCTGCTTTGGAACAAACCACAAATTTGCTCCCCTTTCTTTTCGCGAAGCACTCTATTTAAAACCCGAGGAGCTTGCTCATGTTCTTCCTCAAATCAAGGAACACCATCATCTGCCAGAGCTTGCCATACTATCGACCTGCAATCGCTTTGAAATATACGGAATGTATTATAATTTAAATTTAGAAACGCCCAACAAACTCTTTCGTGTCTTTCAAGATATCCAAACTTTCGCCAATAAAAAGCCCGAAGCTCAACTCACAGAANNGACAGGAAGCCGTCAAACACGCTTTTGACGTCGCCGCGAGCGTAGATTCCCTGATTATCGGCGAAACACAAATTACGGGGCAATTCAAAGATGCGTTCACGATCGCTCAACGCGCCTGCACGCTCGGGCCCCATCTTCACCATCTTTCACAAAATGCGCTCCACGTCGCCAAAAAGGTCCGCACGCAAACGATCATCGGCCAAAAAACCGTTTCGATCGGACACGCTGCTATTGATCTAGCTCGCAAAATATTTACGAACCTCCAAGAAAAAACCCTTCTCCTCCTCGGCGCCGGAGAAATCGCGCAAGTCACGGGCCTTTATGCCAAAAAAATCGGTATTCGAGATATCACCGTCGTCAATCGCAGCCTCGGTCGCGCGCACGAACTGGTTCACCTTTTAGGTTACGGACGCACAGGTCTCGTCTCGGAGTTGCCACAATTCCTTGGGCAAGCGGATATCGTGATAACGGCTCTTAGCGCACAAAACCCTGTGATCACCGTTCCCCTTCTCAAGTCGCTACTGAGTAAACGTAAAAATAAGCCCATGTATATCGTCGATATTGCAGTTCCTCGTAATGTCGAAAGAGCCTGTGGTGAATTTGAGGATGTCTATCTTTTTGAATTGGATGATCTTCGGAACTATNNGAAAATATGTCCGAACGACAATCCGCAGCCGAAGATGCACAAAAGATCATCGATCAATCGCTTGAGAAATTTTGTAAACGTATCACGCACCACCCTGAATCGCTGATCATTGCTAACTATCATCGTTATCTGGCACAGGTTATTGC
>PLEQ01000397.1 GCA_003136475.1 Deltaproteobacteria bacterium | reverse complement strand
TCGTGTGATTTGGTCAAGCGGTGTTGCTGCACGCTGCCAAATTCTTCACACTCCCGTCATCTGTCGTAAACACCGTAATCTCTTGAATCAACTCCAGCATGGCCTTGCCAATTTCTTTGAAAGCGACGCGGAGCTCTTGGCGTGTCTCCAAGCGAGCGCTCCCAAATCGAATGACCAGCACTTTCTCGAGCCACTGCCCCCGAAGCGCAAAATCCTCTTCGTCATCGGTGCGTTTGGCAAACGACAGCGGGGTGGCGCCGAACGTTTTGTATTTGAACTGGCAAACGAGCTCAGTCAACGCGGTGCTGATCTCGAAGTCTGGACGACGGACAGTAGCGAAGTCGTAGGACGCAAGCCTGATCTTTCGGCAGAAGAGGATGTCGGACTGAGCTTTAAGGTGCGACGCTTTGCTGTGAACCACAAAATGGAACGCTGGTTTAATCTCGTTCACCGTTTGATGGTGCGTCCCGTCCACTACCGAACATGGAAACAGACCCTGTGGAAGCGCACCAACATCTACGGTGCAGGCATGCGTGAGGCACTCGAAAGCGAAGGACAGCATTTCGATGTCATTCACCTCTTCCACTATTTACATGGGACATCGCATCGTTTAAGTGGCATTTTTCCTGAAAAAACCTTGCTCCATCCATTCATTCATGATGAAGCTCTCCTCTATAATCCGATTATGCGTGAGCTCTTTGCGGGCGTCCGTGGTGTCACATGCAATACCGTAACTTGCTCACAACTAGCCTTGGGCGCATCCTGTGGTCTGGCACCCAGTCTCTATATTCCCATTGGCAATGGTGTGGAGCGCAGAAATTTTCCAACAAATTCCTTATTTGAAATTCCGTTCGCCGGCCCTTACCTCGTGTTTCTCGGCCGGATGATTGCGGAAAAAAACCTGGATCAGCTCTTTGCCTGGCATGAACGTTTGCTGCAAGAAGATGGGGAGGCGCCGGCACTTTTATGCGTAGGACACGGCCCTTTGCAAACCCATACTATCTTCCAACGCCAGCAGCGTGTTGCCCATATGGCTTGGGTAGGGGAAGACGACAAAGCACAGATTCTCTCCCATGCACTGGCGCTGGTGCAGCTTTCCAAACTCGAAAGTTTTTCTTTAGTCATCATGGAAGCTTGGCTACAAGGAGCGCCGGTTATTGTCCATAAGCAAAGCCCAGCCCTCTTGGAACATATAGAAGCCTCGCAAGGCGGTGGCTTTGCTGTCGCTAGTTATAGCGAATACGCAACCGCCGTACGTGCGCTCTGCCATGCCTCCGAACGCGCTCACCGTGGCAAACTTGGTCAAGCCTACGTGGAGAAGAAATTCAACTGGAACCAAGTTTGTCAAAACTACTTCGAGGCGGTCGACTCACTGATCGTTTAAAGCCTCCCTTTCTGCAGTGAATTTTTACTTTGGAAAGAACACCATTCGTTAGTCTATGGAAAAAGACTCACTTTTGAAGAAACGGGCGCTCTTTTAAAAGCTCTTTCCTTGTCTTTACAGACATTTAAAGGAGAATGTGTTCTGTCATTGACTCCCCGGGTAGTCTTTTTGTAAGGTCTCGGCCATCTAAAACTCTAAAATTTTTGAATAAAGAGGTTCGTGTGAAGAAATCTTATATTCTCTCTACAATTCTATTCTTGAGTCTTTTTGCCTCATCAAGTTATGCCTCAATGCAAACAAGTGCGCTAAGGTGGGCCGTGCAAGTCGCTTTGCAGTCGTCGGGCTATGTGCTGAAGTCTTCCACTTTGAACGCCGGAAGTGCGGGACTCTCTGCTTACTTCGCCTATGAACGATGTGCATACATTTTTCACTCAGAGGAATCTAGCGTTATTGAATATATGGATTGTGTAGCCAGTTTGGCTTTTTTGGGTTTTGGAATCTATCAAGTTGCCAAGCTGCCATTTATACAAGCACCTCTAGCGCAGCAAATTCCTGGTAATAATCAGCTTCCCAGACTTCATGGAAACTTTTTAGACGACCTGCCAGATAATGGGCCTCATCGACCTCAAGACCACCACATTAGTGATCCGGAAAGAGGTTTCAGTGGAGGGGGACTTGTGATTCCTCGACCGAAAGCAAAGATTCAGATCTTCTCGACTCAACTCGACTTTCAAAGCCTCGAGGATAGTAGAGGTTGGCTTAGAGGTGACACTATTAATGANNCTTGCAGCCGATCAAGACGAAACGGTCGTAATGACCTCTTTCGTGTATTCTGCCTTTACTCTAAGAGGAAAACTCGCACGACTGGCAGCTTCTCCAACAGTTCCTTCTCGGATACTTGTACCAATCCATCGTGACGAAAACCATTGGGCTCTCCTGATCATCTACCAAAGCGGTGATATCTACTATATCGATTCTCTGGGGTACGATGCTCCTCAAAACTTGTTCCAATTTAGCGAACTAATTGCGCAATTTTACGGCATGCAAAACCCCGATGTTCTGATGACAGTGTTTACTGGAAGAGCACATCCGCAAAGAAATAATTTTGATTGTGGGGTCTATCTTCTCGCTTTTGCGCATGTCTTGATGCAAAATCCGCAGTTGATTCCTTGGCGTGATTTAACAAAGCGAATTAGTGATCGATCAATTTTAGAATGGCGCCAGTATATTGCGCAGAGAATTAGAGAATTTGAGATGCCGAGCAAGAATTAAAATCCCTGTTTGTCCCCTAAAAGAGCGGCGCCGAGCAAGCATGCATGATTTTGCAGTTGAGAAGCGCAAAGTTGCGGCACGATGTCCTGGCGACGCACGAGCAAAGTACTGAGCTGCGCTCTCAGCATGGGAGCAAAGAGGTCAAAAGCTTCAGCAAAGCTACCACCGAACACAATCCGTTCCGGACAAAAGATCACACAGTAATTGTGAAGCGTTACCGCCATAACCCGTGCATAGAATTGAAAAGCTGCTTGGGCATTAAGATCACCAGCACGTGCCAGCGCAGTGATGTCCCGTGCCGAATAAAACGTTCCGTGTTGTCGATTAAAACGTTTGGCAAAGTGCGTACCCGACAAAAACGCTTCACCATCCCCATAAACACCACAGGCACAGGGGTCTATGACATTATCGTAAGCGATGATCATATGACCAGCTTCAGGATGCCGGAAGCGGCCACTCCGAAATAATACGTCGTTGCAAAGGATGCCCGTCCCCAATCCTGTCCCCAAGGTCAGGACCATCAGGTTGGCGCAAGCATCGACTCTACCGGCACCCAAATATCTTTCAGCCAATACACAACAGGCTGCGTCGTTATCTAGATAGGTTTGGCGAGCCAGAGCCTCTTCCAAAATGGCTCGTAACGGTACGCTACCCCAACCTTTGCCACCCGTGAGAAGGTTGGTGGGATCCAACAAAACCCCGTTCACCGGATCGAGTGGACCACAGGATGAAATCCCAATTTCAGTGATCTCGGGATACTGCACCAAGTATTCGCGTCCCCAGGTAATCATTTGTTCCAACACATGAGCTTTGCCCAGCTCGAGATTCAGAAGCTCTCTTCGGACATTCAGAATCTCCCCCGTAGTCCGCACAACACCCACTTCGAGTTTGGTTCCACCCAGATCAAATGCGAGACAAATCTTTGACTCGATCGACTGCACCCTCACGAAGCCCTCCTTCTCGCACCGACACGCGCCTGCGACTCATCCGCACGGCAAAATAACTTAGATACAAATAGGCACCCAACGGCAAAGCAAAAGCCAAACGCAAACCCAAACTATCCGCAAGCCACCCCTGCAAGAAGGGCAGAATGGCCCCACCCACAACGGCCATACAGAGATAGGATGAGCCCCGAGAGGTCCGTCGACCTAAACCCGCAATAGACAGACTAAAAATCACCGGAAACATAATCGAGTTAGCAGCACCGACGCTTAGAAAACAGTAAGGACTCCACGTCTTCGGCACCAAAATCCCTAGCACCACTAAACTCATTGCCATAAACCCCGCAACTTTCAGACAACTCGCCGGTCTAAAGCGCGTCAAAAAATACGTTCCCACAAAACGGCCTAACATCGTCAGACACCAATAAAGCGCCACATAAGGTCCTGCGAGCTCAGCCGGCAGCGCCCAGCAGTGCATAATATAACTGACCAGAAAACTACCGATTCCGACCTCAGCCCCGACATAGCAAAAAATAGCCAAAATACCCCACACAAGGAGCCCGTCCTGCGAGCCCCTCTCCCAACAGCTCGTGTTCGGAAGCTTCGCCAAATCCACTTCTAAACCCTCATCGGTGATGGCAGGCAAACGAACTTTCTGAAACAAAACCGCTAAAACCAGCAGAAGAACCCCGATCCCAAGATAAGGTATGGCTGTGCTCGACGCTTGGACACTTTCATTCAAACGGTGAGACGACAAAATCCAATACGAACCGACGAGAGGTGCCAGCGTCGTACCCAGAGAATTCATCGCTTGCGCAAAGTTCAAACGTGCGGAGGCGCTCTGCACACTGCCAAGCGCAGTGATATAAGGGTTGGCAGCAACTTGCAGCAAGGTAATACCGCACGCCAAAATAGACAGCGTCGCAAGAAAACACCCGTAAGAATGAAGATATCCAGCCAGCAAAAAACCTAAGGCTCCAAACGCCGCAATCAGCAAACCTACGACTATGCCTGCTGCATACCCATACCTCCTAAGAATCCAACCAGCGGGTATAGAAAAGAAAAAAAAAGCCGAAAAAAACGCAAACTGAATCAACATCGATTGCCGATAATTCAGTTCAAAGAGCTGCTTGAGATGAGGGACCAGTATGTCATTCAGACAGGTCATGAAGCCGAACAGAAAAAACAGAAAGGCTACACTCGTAAAAGCCAGGCGCTGAGTCTTTGACATGGACCGGTCCTAAAATCAGAAAACAAATTTTTGTCGGTACTCGAATAGCATAAGACTTTGGAGAATTCAGCATCTATTCGTAGTCTTTGTTGGCAATTTTTTAGGAAGGGAAAGACGATCTGACAAAGTTCACAAGCTATTTATTAAGCGGTGCCACATTCACTAGGAAATATTGAAACGAAGAGCCGTTGCTTAGAATGAAAATCATATTCGGGTTGCTGGCAATAGGTGCCGGACCATTCAAAGCACTCGTCTCAAAACCACCAGCAGTAAGATCCGTCGCAGCATCAATGCTTGTCCCAAGCGTTGCAAAAATAGTCCGGGCCTGATCAACCGTCAAGGCCTGACCCGTTGCAACACCAAAAGTATCGGGAACCAATTTGTAACTTACATAGGATAAATCTGTACCCTCGGCTGTTGATCCCTCGGTTGTAGGACAAAAGCTCTCAGGGCCAAAGACACCTGAAGTCAGACTCAGTTTGCAAATTACATTGAATCTGAAAATACCCGAACCATCGCTATGCGAAACACCTTCAAAGACGACTCCCGAAGAGCTTCCTGCGCTCAACGTAAAATTAGGAGCCTGCTCACCGGAAACATCCGTATTCACGTCGATCAAAACCGACGTTCCTGCTAAACTAACCGTTGCTTGAATAGCACTAAAGCTATAAGTNNAGCATCATTTGCCTCAGCAGGTGACGAGATTTGGCTTTTGATGCTTACAATTTTAACGTCGAGAGGATTGCTCGTATTTACGAAGGAGGCAAGTTCACCTGGTTCCCAGGACTGAAAACCAAAATTAGACTTCGGTTTATACGTTGTGCTAAGAATCGACAACTCTTCCAGACGAGCCAGACACCCAAGATCTGCTTTTGGCACACTTGCCGTTCCGGAACTTTCCGTCACCGCCGCAGTATACCCGGAACTACAGCCAGCTATCGAAAGGGAAAATTTAACGTCAGTGGCACTCACAAGACCTATTGTCGAACTGCCTTTAACTGTGACCGGCACTTGGACATAGGTGTGCAATTGAATCGTTGAGACTCGCTCAAAGCCGCACGCTTCGATGCTGAGCATGAAAACTAAGGTCCACAGAAACACAGCCCATTTCACGCAGTTTGGCATCGAGATCCCCTCTAGGCACTGCAATTCTTGTTCATTTGGATGCTTCTGCCACTTGGACCAAAGGCACCAGCAGGGATGCNNTAAAAACAAATTTTTACCAGCAAGTTTCAGTTCTTTAAGATAGCAGGTTTCGAAATGACGTAAGTATTTGCCTCCTCGAGGACTGCGCTCCCCCTATCTCCTCAATCTCTCGAAAAACCGACAGGTGTGTCGCTCGGCAAGCCTGCCACCTCTTATCTAATAGCCTGTTTTGATTTAAAAATAAGAGGACTCTTAACACTCAAACAATGCAAAACAGCCTGTTTCAAGTCATTTTGACGGAATTTACTCACCCAATTTTCAATGATAAAAAAAAAGCAGATATAAATACTTAGAAATGATTAACCAGTTTTTGACGTAGGCGGTGCAGTTGCGACGAATCCCTCCACAAGTTATGAGTACTTTCTACCAGCTGATTTGGAAAGAGATCCGAGGTCAGGGCTGGCGTTTTGTCACTTATTTTTCAGTCATTTCGCTAGCCGGCCTCGTAAGCATCGCTCCCCCAAAATTCTACGGATTCTTTGCAGAAAATGTCGACGCTTTCCAAACGATGGCCAAAACTTCAGCTACGTTGTTTCTTAAGCAACTCATAGTCTTTGGCGCCGTGCTCGCCATCACGCAGTTTTTCTGTAATTTTATTCGAGCCGTCATTGAGGAATGGATTTCCCTACGCATCGAAGCCAGTTTACGCTGTCGTTTTATGAGTTACATGCAACGCATGCCTCTCGAAAGCTTCGATGAGTCGCAACGCGGGGATTGGCTCACACGGATGTCGCAAGATATCCGAAGTGTCGAACAATTTATTGCTCTGCGCTTACCCCAACAGATTTTCGACCTCGTCGTCGCCGTCGGGATCAGCATTCTCTTTCTCACCCAAAATTTCTGGATTGCTGTGCTCCTGCTAAGCTCTGCAGCAATCATTGCAATTGGTAACTTCTTTATTCAAGTGCGCATCACACCTATGTTGGAAAATCTTCGCGATCTGCATGGCCAAGTCTTTCAGGGTCTGCTTGAGAACTTCGAAGGTTTGCGCTCCATTCGCTCCTATCGCGCAGAAAGTTTTGTTCTTCGCATATTTACCGCTCGTGTGCACTCGATCATTGAAAAAGGCTTAAAGATGATCCGAGTGGTTGGGCTCTTGATTGGGAGCAATTCCTTCATCGTCAACATCTTGACGACTGGCGCCCTAACTTTAGTTGCGATCAAGCTCCGTCAGAAAGAGTTGCTACTCTCCGATGTCTTTCTCTATCCCTTCTATATTGGCATGTTTTACACCTCCGTCTTTGCCCTAGTCCGAGGTGTCTTCGACTGGAACGATTTCTTTGTCCATGCTCGACGTCTGGACGAAGTTTTTATGGCTGGTTCACCGGAATCTTATGAACAGGATACGGTGTTTACAGCGGCCTTTGATCGCCTTGAAATCAAGCAAAGCACCGTTGGCTACCAGGGTTTTGCAAAATTGACCAAACCCTTCGACTTTGCTGTGAGTCTTGGCGAAACCGTCGTCATCCGTGGTCACTCGGGGTGCGGCAAGTCAACATTTCTGGAAGCGCTTGCCGGTCTCCGTTATATCGATGCGGAAAGCGTCACGCTAAGCTTAGCTGGTCAAACTGTAAGTGGGTTTGGCACAAGCCGTGAGGGTCGGGTTTGTCTGACGGTGGATCTGGCAAGCTATGTCGAGCAAAGACCCTACTTGCTCGAGGGCTCCCTGCGCAACAATCTCGCTCTGGATACCAAAGAAACCGATGAAACTTTGTGGGCGGCACTGGCCAACGTCAACCTCGAGGCTTTCTTCAGGGAACATGGTGGACTAGACTTTTTCATCAATGATAATGGTCGCAACTTGAGTGAGGGCCAAAAACAACGCATCGGCCTCGCGCGCTCACTCATCCATTTGCGACCCCTGATTCTCTTTGATGAACCATTTGCCTCGCTCGATCAAGAATCGATTGGTGTGCTGTGTAAAGCTTTGAACACGCTCAAAGCCACCCACGGCATCGTTATCGTAACTCATATCATCCCCGAAGACCTAGCTTTCGATCGAATTGTGGAATTCGACACGTTCTGCGAACCCGCAGCTTCGAAAGAAAGAACTTTAGGTCTGGGTAACTATCCCGACGGGGAATTAAAGCCAGGACTTTTAACGGATGAGCTTTCCGCTTCGTTCGTTGATTGTAGAGTTTCTGTTTAACTTTTTTTAAGGAGTTTTGTCATGGTTAAGCAAGTTTCCGTAGAACGCAATGAGTTAGGTATCATTATCGATCGTCGCTGCGGCCGTCGTTGTGGTCGTCGCTGTGGACATCGCTGCGGTCATCGCTGCGGTCATCGCTGCAGCCGTCGCTGCGGTATGTAATCGAATAGCTGGGTCAGTCGTTCTTTTAACAAATCTAGATTAAGGAGTTTTCACATGGTTAAGCAAGTTTCTGTTGAACGCAATGAGTTAGGTATCGTTATCGATCGTCGCTGCGGCCGTCGCTGCGGTCGTCGCTGTGGACATCGCTGTGGACATCGCTGTGGTCACCGTTGCGGACATCGCTGTAGCAGATAATTTTGACACTGTGCAAAAGGTCCCTTTGCCCCCACGGGCAAGGGGTTCCATGGCAGAACCCGAAACCCGGTATAGAAACGCTGCAGGAGTACGCTATGAATACGTTGTATCTTGTCGAGGGTAAGGATAATCAACCCACTTACGGTTTTGGATTGGAATGTTCCAGCGAGCTGGCTGCTCGTGAAGATGCGCCTAAGCTCTTCGAAGAAGTCTCGTCTTTGGAACTCATCCCGGAATCGTTTTTCTTCGGAAAGCGTGCCGACTTCATCCGCGCTGTGGGAAAAAGTCAAATCCCCATCATCGGTCACACTGTCGAACTGTCGATCGGTGCCGACGAACCCCTTGATCGAAGACATCTTGACCAGACCAAAGAGGTTCTGGACCAAGTCAACTGTGTTCTATTTAGCGACCACCTCTGCATGACTCGCGCGTCAGGCATTGAAATTGGTCAATTGACGACCTTACCTTTTACAAAAAGTGTTGTCGATGTTGTCTGTCGAAAAGTGGAGCAGATTCAAAAAGAGATTCCGCAACCTTTCATGATTGAAAACATTACGAATCGTTTCCTTTGGCCGCAGAACGAACTCGAAGAAACGGAATTTATCAACGCTGTGACTCGCAAAGCAGGCTGCGGTTTACTGCTCGACGTCACCAACTTATATATCAATAGCATCAATCACAAATTTAACCCCTTTCGCTGGCTCGACCGCATCCATGCCAGCTCTGTGATGGGCATTCACCTGGCAGGTGGCATCAAAGAAAAGGGTGTGCTCTATGATACCCACAGCCGCTGCGTACCGAAACCCGTTTGGGACTTACTCGCTTACGTCATGACGAAGAGTCAACCGCAAGTCATCATCATCGAATGGGACCAAGATATGCCGAGTACCGACCGTCTCATTCAAGAGGCCCGTTATGGGGAAAAATTCATCGCAAGCTTACCTCGCAAAAATCCGCGTAGCCGGGTGCCTAAGTACATGCCAGCACTTGCCACGGAGGCATCCCTATGAGTTTGCTAGGCCTTCAATCCGCTGTTGCAGCTATCATTCGCAGTCCACGCCGGACTTACGACTGGAATCCGGAGTTTTTTTTGAAAGACTTCGAACTCGCTCCCGATGAACGTAAAATCGTACTCAAACTTTCCAGGCATGAGGAACTCAACAAATATGGCAAGGACCAAGCAAAAGGCCGTTGGGAGATCATGCTTAGGCATTGCGACCGTGTGCCGTTTTTTGTGCCGGATCGGGTTCTGAGAAACATTTGGTTTGATCTTTTTGAGCCTCGGCACCTCTACGCTAAATCCGACTTGGTGGGCTATTTTGAAAGCAGTCTACTCTTTCTGGAATTTTTGCAGACGGACAAAGACGCCCGCAAACGCCTCAAACGCTCGGCACCCTTTTTCATTTTTGATATCATTGCTTTTGAAATTGCAGAACTGGAACTCGTGCGTCCCCTTCTTCAAGACCCACCCTTGCATGCCAAGAGCGTACTGACCCACCCACACTTTCGTATCGTCGAACTCACGTTCGATATTCCGGCGTTGATCACCGATCCTGACATAGAAAATCGTCCGGAATTTGACCGCCCTCTAAGCCTCGTCTTTGTCCGCGATCCGCAAGAGATGGGTCCCCGTATTTACGAGATCACGAGTCCCATGCGCGCTTTCCTCAAAGATCAGCTTGCCGATGCCCAAGCGAACCCACCTACTGAAGCTATGCAGGCGGACCTCGTCACGATGCGCCTGATGCAAGCGTAGTCTAAAATTTCACCAAGCCTAGAACAAAAGCGTCAGTCCCATACCATAAGACTGAAAATCCGCAGCCAGTATAGGGTTAAAAAGCAGTACGGGCTCGGGTCGTCGTTGCGATTTGTTTGCGAAACGCGTTCTTTCAATTTTGCGGTAGTTCGAGACGGCGACCTCTCCTAGACCATAGCCGATAGCCAGCGCCAGGGGATAATCGCTGAACCAATGCACCCCGTTATTCATCATTTGAAAACTCAAGGCGCTCAATAGCGTAATCCCAACGGGCAGTATGACATAACGGTACTCAGGATAATTCTCCGCAATGACGGTCAGGGTCATGCTTGCGGTTGCCAAATGCCCCGAGGGATAGGCATCATAGGCCGGAACGTCCTTGTGATAGGCAACTTGGTTGGGAAAAAAATCCCATCGGCCACGCGGTCGTGTGCGAACCCCCGGACTCTCGCGCCCCGTGAGGTGTTTGAGCACCTGCGTCGTTAGACCCGATGTCAAAAGCCCCTCGAACAAAGCATAACTCGTACTCCAGGCTCGGTAGTCGTTGCCAAAATAACCGAAGGCCAAAAAGCCGGCAGCTATCGAGCCATGCGTCCAACCATCTCCGATAAAGTACATCCACGAACCCAGATCGGTCGGAAAACGAATGCTAAAATTAAAAACCCGGTAAAATGTTTTGGTCTTGTCTTGTGCCGAAATATGCCAATTGCGACCCCATTCCTGCGCACCAATCAGCAGGGCTTCGTCGTAATAGATCGAGACCGCTGTTGCCAAAGTGACCCCTAAAAACCACGGCGCATGTTCGGCGTTCGCATTTTTCTCGTAAAGCAGTTTAAAATCTTTAAAAANNAGAGAAAAGGCACACCACTCGGACGCGCATAGGTGAACTGCTCCTGCTCAGAAACTTGGTAGCGCATCACCTTTTCAGTACACCACGCATCCTTCGTTGATAACCCTACCCCAAGCACAAAAAGCACCAAAAATACATATTTCATCTGGCTCATCTCTTCGCAAACACAATCTCAATCACTACGACTCACGCCAAAACAGAACGGCAAAAGACCTTGCTGGTTTTCTCAATTTCACGACACTTGCAAAAGCCCTTTGCCAAACACCTGAGTAAGAGCCTGGTATTATTTATAAATCTATTTTTCTACCGGTAGTGCGCGAATTTTCTGCGCGCTTTCTCATATTCCGCGGCGTGGGGGCTGCGGTATAATTACAGAATGCCAAACACCAAATACTCAGAAAATCTTGTGATCTTTATCCTGTCGGGTCTTTTTTTCTTCCACATTGTGGAATTCATGATTCTGATGCCACTAGGACCGCAATTGATGCGGGTTCGACGGATCGATGCTCAGCAATTCAGCCACCTCGTAGCCATTTACAATTTCTCAGCAGCTGTCAGTGGCATCTTCGGTATCTTATGGATGGATCGCTGGGATCGCAAAAAACTCCTCATCCATGATCACCACCAACACCACCGGCCAACTCGAAGGCTATCCCCAAATCGGTTACATTGCCATCGCAGCTGGTATTCTAAGTTTGATTTGGTCAGTAAACTGCATGTCGTGAACGGCCACAACACTAAAGCCCATCCATCAGCAAAGGAGAATTTATGATCGATCATACCGGACTGAACATGAGCAACGTTGCTAAGAGCCAGCGCTTCTACACGCAGGCTCTTGCGCCCTTGGGTTACAAACTTATCATGGAAGTTCCTAAGGAATTCACCGGTGGTGTAGCTGTTCTCGGCTTTGGTGTGCCACCGAAAGCCGACTTCTGGCTACACGAAGCGACGCCTAACAAACCGCATATCCACATCGCTTTTCGTGCGGAGAATCATCAGCAAGTTGACGCCTTCTACAAAGCGGCGCTTGCGGCAGGTGGCAAAGACAACGGCAAACCGGGACCACGCCCCCATTACCATAAAAACTACTACGGCGCTTTCGTGCTCGATCCCGATGGGCACAATATCGAAGTCGTCTGTCACGAGCCATGAGGAGATTGGCTTAGCTATTGAGGTCTGCGTAGGCACCGCACTTTCTAAACACACCCGAAGTCTTTTGAAAAGCCTTCAACGCAACCAAAGAATTTGCTCGCGAAAGGCGTGTTTATTTTCTTCCCAAAAAAGGATGACGTACGGACAATCCGCAATATGAGCGATGAGCTCCGAAGCAATCCCCCACTGCAAAGCATCTTGGGTTGAGATCTCACTGATGACCGTTTGATTCAAGGGCGCTTCATTAAGACTCCGTTCCTTCATCCCTAAGAGACGTCCAACAGGATCGCAAAGAAAAAAGAAGCGCATGTAGTGATCGACTTCCTCCGGGTGTTCAAAGGTGACCAAGAGTTTGAAGCTATGAGCAGGACCAAATTGGGTAAACGATGCGGTGGCTCGATGTTCACCAAAGCAGGCATTGAATTCCAAGTTTTTGGCTAAGCAGGAGCTGCTTTTGAACAAAGCTAAGGCATTATTCAGTGGTGAAGAAATGCCATTGGCAAATGGCACAACAAAGAGTTTAACCAGACTTGAGGGGAGAGCGTTGCCACTGAAGTGTGAACGCTGCAATTGGGTCGGAGTCAATGTGTAGCGATAGATACTGGATTGCTGACCTTCGATAAGTCGTAAATAGAGAAAAAGACCGTTTTGCGGCAGCACAATCTGGTCAAAAATAAGGTAGGGCAGATAGCCTTGGGAATTTTGCATGCTTGCTGTGAAGTAGCGCGTTGCGAGTGTATTCAATTGCTCATCGGTGAGGACAACACGATCGACATAGTGACTGGCGTTTTGTTGCACTGCCAGATAGAGCGCAAGGGTTGACACGCCGAGATTGGGTGAGAGATGTATCCAGAAAAAAACTTGCGAATCCGGCAGACTGATCATGCTCGTGCTAGCGGTGATATCGACCGGCACCGGACAATTGCCGTTAACTTGCACTGCTTGCGCCTTAGCACGCGACCCGCAAACGGTCGCGAGGCTTGCGGCTGCAAGACCCGTACGTGTGAGAAAATTTCGGCGTGTCGATCGTCGTTCACACCAGTCGGAAAAAAACTCTCGAATAGGCATTGGCTGTTCTTTTATATGCGATAAAGGTCGGGTTCCCACCAAAATTGCTAAAGTCTTCCCCACGCTCTGCCAGAATATTGCCCAGCAAATCGGTTAGCACGCAAGCGGTCAGCGTGTTGGCTGTATTGAATTGGGAGCTGCCGTCACAACTCACAAAGGGGCCGCTCAAAAATTGCACATCACCGCTCGCAATGATCGGCACGAGGTCGAGGTTTGCCAGCTTATCGGCACTGAGGGCTTGGCGCAGGCCACTGACGGGCAGCTTGTCAAAAACATAAGTAAACGTGAACGGTCCCAACACTGGGGACACGCAATATTCCTGATTATAGCTGAACACGAGAGCGAGCGAGCTATTTTCGTTCAACGGCAAATGATCGAGATATTGGGTGGCCAGGAGGCCGTTGGCCTGGGCATCTATACCCTGGTCGATCACTTTATAAGCGATCGGGCTGCCATCACTGCGGACGAGGTAATAGCCATTCAAAGTTCCAAGCGTATTGCTGTTGAACATATATTTGGGCAAGTTAAAGACAAAGAGCGCCGACTGCGGAAGACCGTAGCATTTTGCGGTCGCGNNCACCGTCAGTTCCTGGGGTGCGGGGCTAAATTGCGTAAGATCCAAATTGCCAGAAAAGGTCGGCGGGCAGAGATCCGGGTTACTGGTCGTAGTAGCCGACAGAGCAGCACCTGCGAGAGTCGCGGTATGGGGAATCGGCGAGACGGAGCGAACGGCAAGTGGTGCTGTTGACACATCACTGCTAGGACTAGCTTGTGGCACAGGTTCACTGGCTCCTGCCAGCGAAGCTCGACTCGCAGTTTGCTTACAGGCTGTTAAAAGTAGAGCGCAGGCCGTCCCTAGGAACGTTTTCAAAGCTTCCATGCGCGTCATTTTTTCCATGCCTTAATTATACNNCGTCATTCTGAAGGAGGCGCGAGATCATGGAGAAAAAGCAGCAGAAATTGGCGATGGAAACTCTAGTCGTTAGCGAGCGAAATTCCCGCTAACTTTGCAGCACGCAAGAGATTGATGTAAGTGCATTCCACAATGTCCGTCACAGTCGCACCGCGTGACAAATCACTGTAGGGCTTGGCCAAACCTTGCAGCAAGGGACCGTAGGCATGAAATCCCGCAAGGCGCTGGGTGATCTTATAGGCGATATTAGCGNNGATATTGGCTTTGCCCGCCACGGGGCTGCCAGGTGCTTTACGGAGACCAATTTCTTGGTCAAACGCAGCATCGAATTGCAACTCGCCATCGACCAGGAGCTCCGACGCGCGTTTTTTCACCTCTTGGTCGGCTTCTGCCATCTTCGTTGCGGCTTTATGTTGGGCTGAACCCTTAGTAGAAAAGGACAGAAAAGCTAGCCGGGCTTGAATGCCGACTAGCGAAGGAATGGCTTCCCAAGTTTTTCGTGATTCCAAAGCGATGTCTACCAGCTCCTCCGGCGTCGGCTCGATCACGACGCCACAGTCCGCAAAAAGATAGACTTCTTCTTGCCGCTGCATAATAAACGCTCCGCTGACGGTTTGGACGCCTTCCGCCTTGCCGACCGTCCGTAACGCTGCCCGAATCACATCGGCCGTTGTGCTCTCCGTTCCAGCAAGAACACAATCCACGTCGCCCTTAGCCAGCAGGTAGCCAGCCTGATAAAGCGGTGATGCAGCGAGTTCATGAATGGCGGCATCAGCAAGTGACTTGCCCTTCATGCTTGCCTTTAAGAAGGAAGAAACTTCGTCCGGAGCAAATTTCACATCCTCGCCCACACACAGAATGTTCTTCTTCTGCATGAGAACTTCTTCAAGTCCGTTTTTTCTAGCAAGTGCGTGCAACTCGCTGCGGCGGCTAAATACGAGGAAACTCGCTACAACCCCATCCCGCAAGATTTCATTAATCGCTTGTAATACTCGAAGGTCCGTGCTTTCTGGAAATGCCACTCTGCCATATCGATTTTTAGTAATTTTTTTAAGATCTTGTAAAAACTCGTTCATTTGGCAATTTCCTTTTTCTGTTGAAGCCAGAATTTCGATGATTAAAATTTAAGCAAACAGGAGACTCTCCTGACCCTCAAGACTTTGCGAATTCGGCGTGCCGACTTATCCACAGGGCCTGTGGATGACTGAAGAAATGAGAGTTTTTTCGCCCTATTGCGGCTGCCCCCACCACCAAGGGGTCACGCTCCCCGACACCTTTAACTTTTTCCCAGTCCAGCCGATAGACAGGTGCTTGGATTTTTCAAAAGAGCCCTTTGGACATGATCTACATTTTCGCTGATAAAAATCCGCTCCTTTCACAACTGTGTGAGCATTTTAAGTCACAGAAAATTGGAAACGAGCTCATCACCAACAAGCACTTACTAACTCTAGAAAGGGTTTATACCGTAAAGAACACGCTCATTCACGCAATCATTGCAGAAGATCGTATTTTTGATGTTCATAACGACATGTGGGTCGATTTGCTGGAAGGCCTCGCCAAACGTCTGCCGGTGCTCGTCCTGACGAACGGTGACGACGGAAGCATCTCGCGCCTCAACACCACCACCCTCCTGACCTGGTTGGAAAACCCTACCCAAACGGAGGTTCTGACCTTTCTCGAATCTTGCGGAGCCCTCAAGTCTAAACATGTAGGTTCGCGCTATGAACACGCTATTCCCGTATACAGTCCACTCGTTGCGACGCGCCTGCTGAAAGCCAACGGTTTTTTAAGCATCGTCAGCATTCACGCTGCAGATTTCAGCAAGGTAGCGCTAGGTTATGGCACAGACGTCTACCAAAAATTACAAGTTGCCCTGCAGAAAATTCTCTACGAAATGTGGGGCAGTTCTGGGTCTTTTCGGAAAAGCGATATCCTTTGCCGACGCTCTTTAACCAGCAATACCTTCTATATTCTGCTTGAACGTTCGCGCTCCGAATACTACATGCCTATCCCCGGCGATCTCGAGCGCCTTGCTGAGCGTCTAGCCTTCAGACTTGAAAATCTCATGTGGCAAGAGATCACTTCGGCGTCCAAGGAACGTATACTTCCCAAATTTTTGGACATCGTGCCGCGTTTTATCGGNNGCTCTCTACAATCCCTGCGTCGATAGTTTCACCATCGCTGAGCAACTGCTCCGTTTATGCCGCGAAACGGCTAAAGTGCAAGATGCCCGCATGCTCAGCCGCCAACGCGAACTGATTCAAACCCTGATTCAGGCTGAAAACTTGCTCAATATTCACTACCAGGGCGTCTTTGACCTCCAAAAGGTCACTCCCAGCGAAATACGCCAGCTTAAAAAAGAAAATGCTCTGCAAGTGATTCCGCACGCCATTTATGCCTTCGAATCGCTAGCGCGTATCAATAAAAGGGAACTTCAAAAGCTTGTCGGCAAAGAAATGAGCCTCAACGTCGACTACTTAGACCCTGGCGTTCTCTTTGCGAGAGCTGAAGAAGTGAATCTCAAGCTCGAACTCGACCAAGCCTGCTTCCGTCTGTCCATGGATAATTTCTACGGTTTGACCGGTAAACTGATGGTCAATATTCTACCTCGCAACTTCTACTTCATCGATGAGCTGCGCCACCTCATCCCTAAAGGGGTCGAGATTATTTTCGAAGTTTCGGAAACCGAAGCCATCGACAATATGAGTTTAATCCAAAAGATTCGGGACAAGATCTCAGAAAGTTCCTACGGCATAGCCATTGACGACTTTGGCAAGGGGTATGCAGGTGTCGACCGGATCATTAAAATTCGACCAACCATTATCAAACTCGACCAAATTCTCATCAGCGCGATTGACCAAGATGTGCGCATGCAATCGTTCATCAAAGGTCTCGTCGAAGCGGCACGTAGTATGCAATCTCTAATACTTGCGGAGGGAGTGGAGACTTATGAGGAACTTATAACCCTTGCGGAGATCGGCATCGATCTCGTTCAAGGCTTCTTCCTTCATAAACCGCAGTCCCGCGAAGAGGTTTCCGTAGCCCTCAAAAAAATCCACAAAACGAAGAAAAAAAGCGCTTAGCTTTGTAGGATAAAACCTTAGGGTGTAGCCGTAATGCGTGAAGAGGGCAAAACCGGGAAGTCGAAGCTTGTACGGTTGCCCACGACTTCGCGAATGAACCAAACGCCGTTGTCCTTGACAGCGACAACCTTGTTTTCGGTGACAATCTGAACAGCCTGGGCCTCATCACTGACCCCTTCCGGCAATTCTTTGTACGAAAGTTGAAAGGTGATTTCGGTTTCATGCGGTGTGCGGTCGCGACGGTCGACTAAGGCGAAGCGTTGCAGTTTATAGCGTTTGTCAATATAGGCAGTTTTAATGGTCTCATCCGTGGCACCGGCAATAGCATCTTTGAGCGGCCCGATGGTATACGCCATCAAGTCCTTTTTTTGCTCCACCTTTTCCATGTTGAAAGCCGTATCGAGATAAGCTTGCACCACCTCCTCGGCCGACATCTTCGTCCTTGAAACACAACCACGTTCACATCCGGCAAGGGCCACGAAAAGAAGGATGGTTTTTAGAGAGATCTTTCTCACGTCAATAACTCCCGGTCTTAGTTTTCCATTTGGGCTGCTTAGGAAGGGTCCGGTGCTTTTCGGGGGCCTGTCCTTCAGGATGCTTGCGATAGTCGAACACGGTCGGCAATTGCTCCCACTCATTCTGAGGCCCTTGANNCCTTGGATCTGTGATGGCTGGGTGTCGGAGTCGAGATTCGCTGTCAGATCCGGTGAACTATGACTGATAAAATATTTGGAAAAAGACTTAATTTTAGCCTCGTTCTCAAGATACTGGAGGGAATAACGCAGGGCCTCCGAGTTTTCGCCTAAAATAGTGTCCACCCAAAGCAAATGTTGATCGACGAGAATCGCTGTGGTCGACTCCGCACGCAGATGCCGATCCAGAAAGAAGGGAATATTTTCAGCTTTTAGTAACATCAGGATCGTACGCGCATTGAGTGAACGCGTTTCGGAATTAGCCAATAAAAGTTTGACTTCGGTTTTGCGATGATGGGCTGAAAAGAGCGCATCGGCAATGCGCTGATCACTCAACCAGCGACTAGCGACCCAAACGCGTTGTTTGGCATCGCTAACAAGCTCGATAATTTTCTTTTGCAAATCGGCATAGGAAGAGAAGTACTGACTGGTCGTTCCGGTCGCTTCACCTAAAAGCGCGGGCGCCCAGATCCAGAGACTCAAAAAAGCCAGTCGAAATTTTCTTTGAAGCATTGAAAAATTTCGCATTCTTATCGCTTAAGAACGAATTGTTTCCGCAGTCTAAGTATAGCATAGTCAAAAAACGATGGGGAGGGTTGAAAACAACGGGCGCTTAGCTCGGCCTTGCGTCGGCCAGCTCCCCACGGCTGCTAGACCTTACGCACAATAAAAGCACCAAAGCCATCCATACCATCTTTATTTCCAGAATAGATCAGAAGAATATTCTCCCGCGTAACGAAACGTTTATAGTAATCGGGCAGCCGCGAAACAGGGGACACGACTTCAACTTGCTGACCATAAGTCTGACGTATCCAGTCGAGATGATCGAGCGTCTCCTCACGCTCAAACGAGCAAACGGCATAGACCAACTCGCCACCTGATTTCAAAATATCCACACTATGAGCGAGCATCGAGCGCTGCAAACGCGAAAGCTGAGGAATTAAGGCCAGAGTTTTTTGCCACTTGCCTTCAGGATGACGACGGAGCACTCCCAAAGCGGAGCACGGGGCATCCAGCAAAATCTTATCGACGTTGGTATCCGGTTTATAGTCTAGAAAATCACTCGTAATCCACGTGATGCCTTCATGCCCCAGGCGACGCATGTTTTCCTGCCCAATTTGAATCTGCTTCGCACTTTTATCCAAAGCCAGCAGCTTGGCCTCACCTTTGGCAAATTCAAAAATATGACCGGTTTTACCGGCTTTACCGGCGCAAGCGTCGATGATGCACTCACCAGCCTGTGGGTTCACCAAATGAGCGATAAGCTGTGACGACTCGTCCTGAATGGTATAGAAGCCACGCTGAAACAAAGTTCCCGCTTCGAGACGGGGTGCTTCCTTGAGATGCAGACACGAGCGAAGCGCTCGGCGCTCGGAATGGTTCTTTTCTTCTTTAAGGAGCTGAGACCGTAAAGTCTGCAAGCTCTCGGCCGAAACTTTGAGACTATTGACCCGCACTGTATAAGGAGGAACTTGGTTATTACTCGCCAAAAGCTCCCGCATTTTTTCGAAACCGAAGTTTTGTAACCATCGCTGCACCATCCATTGGGGATGCGCATATTGCAAAGACAAATAATTGCAGGGATATTTATCTTTGTCAGGCTTTGGAAAATACTTGGCACGGCGAGCAATCGACCGTAAAATGCCATTTACGAAACCGCTGCCTGCGGCTTGCCCCTTTTTACGGACATATTCCACACTTTCGTTGACGGCAGCGCGGTCGGGCACACGATCCATGTAAAAAATCTGGTAAGCACCTAGCACAAGTGCTGAACGAATTTCCGGTGAAGAGGTCTTGAGATCTCGTTTGGAGGTGTTTTGGACTATCCAGAAAATTTTTGAGTACCAGCGCAAGGTACCGTAAAGAAGTTCTTTAATAAAAGCGCGATCCAGACGANNCTCAGCTTGGTGACCAAGACTATCAGAACCTAAAAATTGCCCGCCGAAGCGAAACGCTTGGGCGGGCATTTAAGAGACAGGAACAGATTGCAGGCTACTGAGAGCTTGGACAGCTCTCCTCTGGCCAAACTATCCGACTGTTTTGCCTTTTTTCTCCAAATCTTCCTTAGCTTGTGTGAAAGCGTTGGCGAAGACTGTTTGTGGCTCGCTGATCGTGGTCATGTACTTCTTCAGCTCATCACCATCCAGGCCTTTGAGATGTGCCTTACGTGATAGTGAGAAGCGACGCTCTTCGGCATCGCTCGAAAGCACTACAAACTCGATATCATCGCCTTCTTTGACGACGTCACCAGGTTTGGTCACTTCCTTGATATCGAGTTCACTGACGTGAATCATACCCTCAACACCGCGAGCCAACTGGACAAAGGCGCCGTAATCCGTCAACTTCGTGACTTTTCCTATCCCTTTGGCACCCGGTTGGAACTTCTTCGCTGCTGAGTTCCAAGGATCTTCTTGAAGCTGCTTGATGCCCAAAGAGAATTTCTCCCCTTCGGTGTCGATCTGCAGAATCTTGGCCTCGATCTCATCACCCTTCTTGTAAAGATCACCCGGGTGTTTAATACGATCGTACCAACTGATGTCTGAAATATGAATCAAACCATCGATACCATCTTCAATGCCCACAAAAATACCGAAGTCGGTGATATTGCGGATATGTCCGCGAATAATGTCGCCGATGCGGTACTTTTCTTTAACGATTTCCCAAGGATTGGGTTCCATCTGCTTCATGCCAAGGCTGATGCGACGGGCTTCTTGGTCGATCGCTAACACAACGACATCGACTTCATCACCGATCGATACCACTTTTGATGGGTGGCGAATGCGCTTCGACCACGACATCTCACTGATGTGAATCAGACCTTCAATACCATCCTCAAGCTCTACAAAGGCGCCGTAGTCGGTCAGACTGACCACCGTACCGCGCGTCTTGGTGCTAACCTGGTATTTGGCAGAGGCTTTTTCCCAAGGGTCGATCTGCAGCTGTTTGTAACCGAGTGATACGCGCTGACGCGACTCATCGTAATTCAGCACTTTTACATCGATCTCTTGCCCAACTTCGAAAAGTTGCGAAGGATGGTTGATGCGTCCCCAAGACATATCTGTGATATGCAGAAGACCATCGATACCGCCAAGATCAATAAAGGCACCGTAATCCGTAATATTTTTCACGATACCTTTAAGGATGGCACCTTCTTTGAGATTGCCGAGCGTTTCGGCACGCAGCTTCTCACGGTCCTGCTCGAGCAAGGCTCGTCGGCTAAGCACGATATTGCCACGTTTTTTATTGAATTTAATGATTTTGAAGCTGAACGTACTGTTGATAAGCTTGTCGAGATTGCGAACGGGTCGGAGATCAACCTGGGAACCAGGCAAGAAGGCTTTCACTCCGATATCGACAGAAAGACCGCCTTTTACGCGGGCCATAACCATACCGTCAACGACTTCGCCTTTTTCATACGCTTCTTCGATGCGGTCCCAAGCACGCAGCATTTCTGCGCGCTCACGCGAGAGGATCATTTCCCCATCGCCGTCTTCGAAAGAATCCAGATAAACTTCAACCTTGTCACCAACTTTGACCTTGAGCTCCCCGTTGGGTGCACGGAACTCATGGACTGGAACCTCGCCCTCAGTCTTATGTCCGATGTCGATACGCACGACATCTTCATTCACGCCGACTACAATACCTTCAACAATCGTACCTTCTCGAACTGAAGAGCTCTGCTCAACCTCTCCCAATAAGTCGTTGAATTCCTTCGAATCTTCGAGGCCTTCATCGAACGCGGCGTTGTCTGCATCTTCCCATTTTACATACCCGATGCCCGGTAGTTTAGAGGTGGTTACTGGATTCATAAAACGCAGGTACTCCTTTTGAGCCCAGTTGGACTGAGGTGACGATTGAAAAGTTCACAATATAATTAACGATCCTCGGTAACACATCTTTTTTTGAAAAGCAATCTTCTAATGTTTCCTAATTCTTGCGCTATACTAATCATCATGCATAAGACTGAGAGAGACTCCTTTGCTTCTTAGAATGCTTTCTCTTCCACTGTTCGTGAACCTCGCCTTCACCGCACTCCCGCTTGGCGCAGCCTGCAAAACCCAGCCTGAAATGCCGCTGAATCGCAAAGCAGAGCAGATTTATGACCAAATGCCTTTCACCACCGGCGAGCATATGCGTCTCAACGTCAGGTATATGGGACTCAGCGCGGGTTTTTTGGATTTTCATGTCTTGGCACCCGTTGCATATAACAATATCTGGCATATGGGCTTTCACGTTTTGGTGGAGACCGGAGACTGGTATGAGAAAATTTTTAAAGCCAAAGACGAAGGCACCGCTTATACACTCCCCGGTTTCGTAGCCTCACAATTCCGCCTCACCCAAAGCCACATCCCCTTATTGGGCCGGACCTACGTCGAAGACAAAATGCTCCTCTTCGACCTCAAGGAATGTGACACCCTCGAGGAATACCGTGATCCCAACGGCAAGGCCATCAAGTCTGTTCACGCGGATTGGGAGCCAGATGCGACTGATATCCTAGGCGCCCTCTACAAACTACGCACCCTCGACTACGTTAAAAATCAAGAAACCCGCATCAAGGTTTACACCTCCGAGAAAAACTGGTGGCTTACTGCCAGTCGCGAAGATTTTGTCATGCTGACCGTTCCAGCTGGTAAATTCAAAGCTGTTCGCCTCAAACTCCAAACCTTCATCGGTAAAGAACTCCAGCAAAAAGGCAAGGCATGGATTTGGATAGCCTTTGAAGATCCCAAACACCCGCTATTGAAGATCGAAGCCGATATCAAAATTGGCAGCTTCATAGCGGTACTGTCCGAATTCAAAGTCGGGGAAGCGCTCACCCGTCCTCCGGAATCCCCATCACCCAACTTCGTCATTCAAAAACAATGAAAGCAAAATTCTCCTCAATAAAAAAGGATTGTCATGCTTCGCCTTCGCCTGATCCTTATTAGCTCCGTCCTTCACCTATCCTGTAANNAGGTAGAGATGAAGTCAATCAGCCGACAAGTGTCATGAAAGCTGCATCGGAGCAAACTTCACGCCTTGCGACGAAGCATCCTTTCGAACTTCGCTTCGCGGTAATCTTTTGCGCCCCCACCTCGAGAATACTTTCTACACACACTATCTGCTGGCAAAAGCCCTGAGTGACAACACGCGCCTTCACCGTCTCATTTATGACTATCTGCTCATAGCGACCGAAGAACAACGACTCAGCGCGCTTCTCCAAGAACATGCCAAATTTGAAAAATTATTGCCAAAGCCTGGAC
>PLEQ01000249.1:4211-12624 GCA_003136475.1 Deltaproteobacteria bacterium | reverse complement strand
CTGTTTGCGAGGTTAAGACTGCGCACTTTGGGATGGGACATAGGAATTTTGTAGAAATGATCGGCGTAGCGCTCCCGCAAGTCCTGGGGAAGTCCGGTGGTCTCTCGACCAAAAATGAGCACATCAGTTTTGGGTAAATCCCAGTATATTTTTTCCCCCTTGGTTGAGAAAAAGGCTAGGCGGGGTGTGCCAGCTAAGCTTGCGAGCATGTCCTGGAAGCTCTCATGCACATGCAAGTCGAGGTAGGGCCAGTAGTCAAGGCCCGCACGTTTCATATAGCGGTCCGCAAGCGAAAAGCCCAAAGGCTTGATCAGATGCAGGGGGCTGCCGGTTGCAGCCGCCAGACGGCCAATGGCCCCGGTATTTTGGGGGATTTCGGGATGAACGAGGCAGATGTGGGGAGCTTGGTGCATAGGCTCATTTCTGAAGTTTAAAACTCCTTTTAATGGTAGTTTAGAGAAAACTGCAAGCTCCAAATAGGAGCAGGCGCAGGAGAAAGGATCTAAGCTATGACTCGGTATTTTTCGCCGGAACTTTTTAAATTCCTCAAATCTCTCAAACGCAATAATCGACGCGAGTGGTTTCAAAAAAATAAAGAACGTTACGAAGAAGAGCTTAAGCAACCGATGCTCCGCTTTATTACGGATTTAAAAGCCGAGCTGCAATCGGTGCATGCCTACATCAAAGTCGACCCAAAGCCGGTCGGTGGTTCTTTATTTCGCATCTATCGTGATATGCGTTTTTCGGAAGATAAAAGTCCCTACAAAACCCATCTTGCGGCGCACTTTCATCATCGATCATCCGCCAAAGACGTTCACACACCTGGTTACTACCTGCACTTGGAACCCGGTGCCTGCTTTGCCGCTGCTGGAATTTGGCGACCGGACGCTCCCACTCTGCTGCAAATTCGTCAACGGATCGTCCAAGAACCGGCAGCTTGGCGCAAGATTATCAGGAAAATTCCCGAGCTTGGGGGAGATTCCCTGAAGAAGGCGCCGAAGGGTTTTGATGCGGAGCATCCGCATGCGCTAGACTTAAAGCGCAAGGATTTTATTAGCTCGGTACCGTTTACCGAGAAAGCGGTCTGCAGTGGGACCTTTATGAAACAATATTTAGCGTCGTGTCAAAAAATCGACCCGCTCCTGGTTTTTCTGACAGATGCCTTAGGACTACCCTGGTGAGCAGCTTGCGAGGCTCATGGTGTCGTCTTTTTTTATGGAAATCAGCAGAGCACTCGCCAGTATAATGAGGGCACCGATAAACTGTCGGACAGAAAAAACTTCACCCAACACGAGCAAACCCGCCGCTAATACGGTAACGGGTTCCAAAACAGAAAGAATGGCTGCCCGATCGGCTGAAATATATTTCATTCCGATCAGCAAGAAAAGTACCGGCAATATGGTTCCGACAATGGCAAAGAGACCGACATTCAGCCAAGTCCAAGCCGAAGACGGTAGGCTAAAACCTTCTTCCTGCAACCACGGGATCATCAGCAGAAACAGCATCGAGTTGCCCAAGCAGACGACAAAGGTTCCCACAAGCGGCGACAGCGACCGACTCGTCTTCTTGCTGAAGGCAACGTAAATGCCATAACCCAGCGCTGACAAAAATGCGAGGCCGACACCACGGGCGTCGAAGTGCATGTTCTTTTCATAAGCGATAAGAAAGCAGCCCGTACAGATGAGCACCAACGCCAGCCAGGTGACGCGGTTAGGCAAAGTACGCGCTATCACGCTTGAAATCAGCACCACATAGATGGGATAGGTGAAAAAGATCACCATCGCCAGACCGGTGCCTAAGCTTTCACTCGCCATAAAATAGCACAAGGTGGAACTACCATAAAAAACCCCGCNNGTGTAGAGCAGACTTTGCCAACGCGGCTTTTTTACGAAGCTTTGCAGAAGAAACGGCACAAGCAAAGCCGCAGAAGCTAGAAAGCGCCAGAAACAAAGATCAAGCACGCTCATGCCACTCGCTTTTAACTGGAACCAAAAATAGCCAATGCAGCCATACAAAGTTGCAGACAGTGCTGTAAAAAATATGCCCTTATTCATATATAGGAACCTTTGCTAACATGTTTTGCAATTGTCCGACGGACCCGCGCCGGCTCGGACCTCATAAATACGCCATTTTGGACTACCGCGCATCTGCAGACATGGATTTTGCTCAAGATCCGCTTTACTTTCAAGTTCAAGCTTTGATAGAAAACTCAATGTACTTATTTGATTTTATTGGCCTTTAAGAGGACACCTTATGCGCTCAATCATTCTGCTCACCTTATCGCTATCGGTTTTCCAAGCAAGTGTGGCTGTGGCTAGAGCCGAACCCGTAACATGTCCAAGCGACGATGTTTTTGGCGGAATCGATGAGGCACATCTTGTTCTCGAGCTACCTAAAGATTGGAGCTACCATAGATTTGTAAAAAAGGCCTTAAAACAGCTCAAAAAATTTGACGATGCGCGGGTGGAGAAAATTGAGTTCCAAGAAAAGACCCTTGGCGGTGTCAGTCGCCCGGTATTTTCCTATCCAACTGGCCAGATTCGTCCCACCTTTCCTATGGAAGAAGTGACGGAGATGGTGGTCATTCGACCCCTCGAAGACTGCAGTTACGAATTCATCAACAAGAAACCTGAAACTAAGCTTTACGTTGTTTCTCGCGCCTTTTCAGATGACGAGCTCAATCGCATCCTCGTTGGTCTCTTTCTCGAACTCAAAGACAATGTCATTATGCACCCCATCAGCCAGCTCGGGCAGGATTGGGTGTGCACTAATGATCCGCAGCACCCGAGCTGCGCTGCGCTGCCTCGATAAGCAATTTCCAAGGCACGGGTAGAGCGGTCTTCTTTTTGAGGCTGTAATCGAAACTTACGATCACAGCATCCCCTTCCGCTGCTAGGGTCTTTTCACGCTCGCTCCAGATCGCATGACCAACCGTAAACCGGTCCTCACTGACAGAAAGAACATTGGCTCCGGCTACGATCTGATCGGGGTAGTAAAGTGGTCGGCGGAATTTACAGGACGTTGATGCCAAAATCGGCCCGATAGTGGCGGGGNNGTCCCAAAACAGCATGCGAGCGCATTCGAAATAGCGAAAATAAAACGTATTATTCAAATGCTGCATCGCATCCATTTCTCCCCATTTAATATCCGAGCTGTAACGATCTGGATATTTTTTGCAAAAATCTTCAAATGTCATTTTTCTCTCCTCGTTGAATTTATAATCCGTTTCTTGATTTAGAGTGAGTATATAAATTGGTGCACTGATTGCTACGGCCAAAGTTCACGTGTAGAATTATTACTGATTAATTAGTGGCATTTTACACGTAAAAAACCAAGGAATCCCAATCAAGGAGTCTTCATGACAGGGGCGCCGCTTTTTCGAAAAATTTCCTTGTTTCTGGTCGGTTTCTCGCTATCGCTGTCTGTGTATGGTGAAGAATTCGTAGTGAAAGTGAAGGGAAATTTCAGTATTGAAAATGTCGCAACACAAGTGAATGAAACTGCTGATGTGAAAATTCTGGAACAAGACACAACAAGCAGTTTAATTCTCGTCAGATCCTCGAACATGTCTTTGAGCGAACTTGCAGCTAAGTTAAAAGACCTGCCTCCCATCGAATACGTTGTTCCCAACGTAAAATTCCACATCGTAACCGCTCCACGCGATCCCATGTATCCTAAGCAATGGGCTCTGCACAAAATCGGTGCCGAAAAAGCCTGGGACCTCAACACCAGCACCATCAAACCCGTTGTGGCCGTGATCGATACGGGAGTGGACTACACACATGAAGATTTGCAAACACAAATTCTTCACGATGCCTCCGGTGCGATCAAAGGTTGGAACTTCATTGAAAATAACAACGATCCTATGGATATCACCAAGGCTGGCGCCAACCCTGGGCATGGCACACACTGCGCCGGAATCATTGCAGCAGCAGCGAACAACGATTTAGGGGTTTCCGGTATCGCTCATCAAGTAGCCATCATGCCTTTGCGGTTTATTGGAGCGGATGGTTCGGGTGATTTGATGAATGCGGTCAAAGCGATCGACTTTGCAATAGCAAACAATGCCCAGATCATCAGTGCCAGTTGGGGTGCTGCTGTGAATCGTGAGATGGTGAAACCTCTCCTCGAAGCCATTGAACGGGCTGGTCAAAAAGGTATTATTTTTGTTGCCGCTGCGGCGAATGATGGCAAATCGAACGACCTTAATGAAGTTTATCCCGCCAATGCCGGCCTCCCCAATGTGATCAGCATTGCAGCCTCCGACCAAAATGATGCAAAACCTAAATGGTCGAACTTCGGTCGCGCAACAGTCGATATCGCTTCTCCCGGCGCTGGTGTCTTGAGTACACTGCCTGGTAATAAATATGGCGAACTATCCGGCACCTCGATGGCGACCCCCTATGTTGCAGGTTTGATGGCTCTACTCGTTGGCCAAAGCTTAAGTGAAGGTCATCACTACAACGCTCCGGAACTGAAGGCTCTGATCCAAGCTAACAGCCAAAAAGTAGATATCGAAACGGCCTGCCACTGCCGCATTGCAGCCGATCTGGCTATGCAGGCAATGCATGAAAACAAACTGACCGTGGTGCCAAATGCTGCAACGTACAAAGCTGGTGACGCGGTAACCTTTCGCGCTATCGGCGGTCATAGTCCCTATCACTTCAGCTCATCGAATCCAAGTGCCGCTAGCATTACGGATGATGGCCAGTTAAAAGCCAGTGCTGACGGTCAGACAACCATTAAAGTCGTCGATAGCGATGGCAAAGAAGCCCTTAGCCAAGACATCTTTGTCGGACGTCCCAGCGCGCCTCCAGGCGGTGATCCTTCCAAATGCCCATTGGAAGATCCCGCGCTATGCGCCATTCTTTGTACGGTTATGCCGAATGCGCCTTGGTGCAAACAGGCAACGGACTTCCCGATCGTTAGTTTACGCTAAGCTTGCCCTGCATCATCCCAAAATGCCCTGGGAAGGTGCAGAAAAAAGTATAGTCACCACCCTTCTTCAACGCAGAACTCTGAATCTTGATGACCTCGCTTTCACCACCTGCTAACAACCTGTCTCCCGCAGCGAGGACTTTGCCTTTGAAGGGGGCTGCGTTCCTATTCGGTAAGTAATCTTTGTCCGGCCCTAACCTCACAGCTTCGTTATAAACATCGGAAGCATCTTTGCTTGCTGTCAGTACAAAATTATGACCCATCACCTGTTTGGGCAGTTTGCCCCCGTGCTTCAAGTTGACCGTAAAGTGCGGACACTTCGCAGGTATCGTGATGCTTTCCAGCTTTTTACCATCAACCTGATACTGCATCTGATCAGTCGCCTCGATATTCAAATCACATTTCAAAACTGCTTTCGCGCCTTTTTGAACAGCGGCAGCTTGCGTTTGCAGAGAAATTNNTTCCTCCGCCTCGGTCATACAAATCGGAAGGGTGGCTGCAGTCGTGTTACCATAGCGTTGTATATTATTAAAAACTTTATTGGCATCCAAACCCAACTTGTCGCGAACAGCTTCATTGATCCGAAGATTGGCCTGATGCGGAATCACGAGATCCAGATCGGTAGGACGAATCCCATTACGCTCACAAATCGCGTTGCCAATTTCAACCATGTGGGTAACTGCCGCACGATAGACTTGCCGACCATCCATCACTGGCAGATAGAGCTTGTCCTGCGTCTCCTGCACCGTAATCAGCTCGCTGTTGCCTTTGGAAAAGCCCGGCCTCAGCATCGCAAGCATCTCAGCGCCCGAACCGTCCGAACCCAGCAAGTGATCGATCATGCCTCGTTATATATTGTGCGCGGTCGGCATCTCACCGTCATGCGTCTCAGCTTCGACAATAGCGGCTCCGGCACCATCACCAAACAAAACCGAGACGTTGCGGCCTCGTGTACTCATTTCCATAACACGTGAATGCAGCTCCGCANNACTCCGCACCCACCACTAAAATTCTCTTGTACAAGCCTGAGCGCAAAAAAGCATCGGCGGTTGCCAAGGACCAGCCAAAACCACTGCACTGGCCTCGGATATCTATGGCGGGAATCGTTGGGGCGCCCAGTTGATGCTGAATCTGTACCCCAATCCCCGGGAAAAAATAGTCTGGAGACAAGGTCGCCGCGAGAATGAGATCCAAGTCTTTGGCTTGGAGACCCGTTTTTGCCAAGACCTTTTTAGCGGCCAATGTTCCGAGTTCCGAAGTGCTCGTATCATAATTCACAAAGCGGCGTTCTTTAATGCCTGTTCGTTCCGTAATCCACTCATCGCTCGTTTCCATGAGCTTCGAAAGATCGTCATTCGTCACGACATTTTCAGGCACGAAAAAGCTCACGCCTTTAATAACCGAACAGCTAACTTTTGCCATTTTGCGAAGTACTCCTTAGAGGCTATCTCTGCCGATGCTGTATGCCCGTCAGAGCTAATTTTAGTGATCCAAACTTATGGATGATATTATTGAGTTAGGGAGGAAGGAAATGACAATCTATAAGCTTTCCAGGTCGGCGATGAAAATTCTTCTTGCTGCGATGCTATTAGGGGCAAGCTCAAACTCGAGTTATGCGCTCGACATGGCGATCACAGTCNNCTCTTCCTCGACGCTTTTAGGAAATTTAACCTGCAAGAGGTCTATGGTTTCATCAACGCGCAACAGTTGGAAAGTTTTCCAAGCTCCCAAAGAGTGCTACTCAGCTGGCTGAATGCCGGTCAATTGCTCGGTAATCACACCTACTCGCATCTGAACCTCGACCATGTGAGTGCCGACGAATATATTACAGACATTCGTAAAAACGATCCGCTGCTCAAACAACTCATGCCTCACAAAAACTACCACTACTTTCGCTACCCCTTCCTGGAAGAAGGCACCAACTCTACAAAACACACTATGGTTCGCCAGTATCTTGATCACGCAGGGTATCAGGTTGCCGAAGTCACGATCGATTTTTCCGATTGGGTATGGGATCATGCGTTTTTTCGGTGCTTGCGTAAGAAAAACCAAGAAAAAATCGCGTGGCTTCAGCAAACTTACCTGGAAGAGGCTATACAGTCCCTTGAAATTGGCAAAATTCTTGCGGATTCCCTGTTTCACCGACAGCCCAAGCACATCTTCCTCATGCACATCGGCGCCTTCCAAGCCATGATGCTGCAAGACCTGCTAAGGACCCTGCAAAACCATGACGTCCATTTCATCACACTCGATGAAGCGATGAGCGATCCGATTTACAAACTCAGACCGATGCTCAAGCAAAAACGCACCGACGCTTTTCTCACTCAAATTCGCATGAGCCGTCGTGCTGCAATTCCTCCAGCCGTGCTAGCACTGGCCAAACGCTCCTACGAAGGACGCGTACACCTCGCCTGCAAGCATTGAGGAGCAGCCGGCTTTCAGTGTTAGGAACTTAATAGAATAGAAGTGGGAACGAAATTTTCTTCACATTGCGAATAAGCACCTTGTCTTCGCTTAACGTGAGATCGAAATGAGATGAGCCCGACCCCGCTTCGAGTCCGCATTGCATTCAAGAAAAACCTTCGCAGATTTTTTGCGCTTGTATTCTAAAAGGTAAATGGTTTTTATTTCGAATCCATAGGGTTTTAAAAAATGAATTTTAAGTACGCTTCGAAGAATTTTGATGGACTTCTCGTAGCTCATCGGCTCAAAAAAAGATCGAGAGTCGGTTGGTGATAACGAATTGATGTTAATGTTTAGTGTTTGAATATGCTCTTGAAGTTTATCGAGCATGAACTGAGCGGTTCCACTGACCGGCAGCGCTTGATGTTTTGCAAGCCTCCGCAGTATGAAACGACGCATGACAATCAACCCAATGAGACTAACGGTGACGAAGAAAAGAATGGCTAGCCCGGAGAAAAATTCTTCGGGATTGATGCGATTCCTGTAAGAGAATCGACCAAGCCCGCTAAAGACTCGAAATCGAGCCATTGACATTCTCTTGGCACTTATGAAAGGGCAAACTCGGAAGGCAGCCTGACCGGAAAACCACGCTCATTGATGGTCACCAGTTGAATAAGGCCGCTGACAAGTTTTTCACCGTCACTGCTCCGCAAAACAGTTTGATGGCAGTTCACAACCACCGCATGATCAAAGGCGAGACGACTCTTAATAATCAGCTCGTCCCCGTGACGGGCAGGTTTGTGGTAGGTGACTTGGACTTCCTTCACCACAAAATGTTTTCCACTTTCAAACATTTCTTTGAGACGCTGGCGCCCAAAAAGCTCCAATCGCGCCCGTTCGAAAAATTTGAGGTAGTTTGCGTGGTAAACATACCCCGTAAAATCGGTATCCTCATAGTAAACAGGGATTGTGAATTCACCATTCATGAAAAAACCTTTCAACGGACTACAACTACAAAAGAGCTAAGACTGAGATCCCTCAATGCGTTCGGGATGACAGCCAGTCAGATCAT
>PLEQ01000249.1:0-4149 GCA_003136475.1 Deltaproteobacteria bacterium | reverse complement strand
ATCCCGAACGCAGTGAGGGATCTCAGTCTTGGTGTTTGTGTCCTTCCATCATGACGGATGATGGAAGGACACTCACTCTACCCCTCTTCCGCTCGCAGCAGTGGGCTCACATGCAACTAGTGACGATTGTTGAACTTATTCAACAAATCACTCAGTGAGAAACTGGACTCGGGACTTACGTTAGGCCGTGGTTTATTCGCTCGCAGAGCTTTGGACCTATTCAAGTCACGCTTGGTGAAGTTCAAACTCTTCACCGCCTGGTTGCCATTGACCTCAGGTTTCTCATTGGGACGTGGGCTTGTATTTTCATCCCGCGGCTTAATGAGAATGCCAGCTCCACTCGGCTTTCGCGGTGCAACGGGTTGCAAAACCGGTCCTTGCGAGGGTTGCAAGGTCGGTTTGGGCGCTGCTGCCTTGGGCTCAGCCGTGTCTTTGCGACAACTCAAACTGATCCGGTTGCGTTCGATGTCGACACCCTTGATATAGACTTCAAGAATCTGTCCCACTGCAACCACCGCTGCTGGATCGCCTCCCGCACGTGGCAGCTCACTGACGTGCACAAGACCATCCTGGTGCACACCAATATCGACAAAGCAACCGAATTTGGTGACGTTGGAGACTGTGCCTCGCAAACGCATGCCGGGTTTTAGATCATCGATTGTCGTCACATCGGTTGAAAAATGCAGACGAGCGTTATCTTGCCGGGGGTCTCTCCCAGGTTTGGCAAGTTCCTTCACGATGTCGAGCAAAGTTGGCATCCCGACTTCGTCGTTAACGTACTTCTCAAGCACTACAGATTTTGCCAACTCTTCCTTGCCAACAAGCTCACTGACGGGAACCTGCAAGTCTTCTGCGATTTTTTCGACAATCTCGTAGCGTTCCGGGTGTACTGCCGAATTATCGAGTGGGTTTTCGGCAGCGGGTACACGCAAAAAGCCAGCAGCTTGTTCGAAAGTTTTGGGTCCAAAACCTCCCACCGTCAGCAATTGCTTACGGGCTTTAAAAGCCCCCGTCTGGTCACGGTGCGCGACAATACTTTTAGCCAAGGCAGGACCGATGCCCGACACATAACTCAACAACTTAAACGAGGCCGTGTTGACATCGACACCGACCCGGTTGACGCAACTTTCAACCGTTTCCTGCAAAGCCNNATTGATACTGCCCGACACCGAGGGAACGGGGGTCGATTTTCACCAATTCGGCCAGCGGATCCTGCAAACGTCGCGCAATGCTTACCGCACTGCGAATGGTCGGATCCAAGTCCGGAAATTCTTCACGAGCGATCTCATCGGTCGAATAGACGCTCGCCCCAGATTCATTCACGATATAACGTTTGATGTGCTCGAAACCTTCTTTGCGCAGCACTTTCAAAATTACCTGGTCGATCTCACGGCTACCGGTCCCGTTACCAAGCGCTATGCAGGTGACTTTATGTTTCTCAAGTAAGCTTTGGAGCAGCAGCTCGGCCTGCGTACTCTGTTGTGGGGCTTCTTCGACCGCATTCCCCANNCGTGGATTGCGAGCAATTTTAGGATAAAGGACACAGTGCTCTAAAAGACTACCGGTCTCCGACACAATAGCGATCTTAGCACCCGTGCGCAGCCCAGGATCGACACCACAGACGACGTTCTGGGGCGTAGGTGGTAGCAGCAGAAGATTGCGCAAATTCGAGGCAAAGACCCGGATCGCTTCGTTCTCGGAGCGCATCTTGATGTCCATACGGATCTCGGTTTCGATCGCAGGCGACAGCAAACGCTTGTAGGCGTCGGCAATCGTCTTCCGAAGCCACTCATCGAGTTCAGCTGGGAGCTCTGCCATCTGCCGCTCAGACTTGATCGTTTCGTAGAGCTCCGTGCGAATGGCTTCTTCATCAACTTCTATGCTGACAACAAGAACTTTCTCCGCTTCGCCACGCCGGACAGCCATCGCGCGATGCGAAGGCGCCCGCTGAGNNCCCCTTCGGTGGGAATTTTTTCACTGCGTTTGGCTACGATAAAGCTCGTAGCATTGCTGATTCGACGAACCCTATTGCGATATTCTGCAGTCTCGTTGATCTGCTCAGCAAAAATGTCGGCAGCCCCTTTTAAGGCCTCTGCTTCATCCGCAACCTGAAGAGCCGCAGCGACACCTTCTAACTTAATAAAAGGACGCGCCAACTCATTAAGGTCGGAGATACTCGCCCACTTTTCCAAAATGGCCTGCAGCAAAGGTTCCAAACCTTTCTCACGCGCAGCCATGGCTCGCGTCTTGCGTTTGGGTTTGAAGGGCAGATAGATGTCCTCGAGTTCCTGCTTGGTGAGACATTTGGCAACTTTTTCGCGAATCTCTGGCAATTTTTCGCGAATATCGGCTTTCTCTTTGGCATGCTCTTCGATCACCTTCAAATATCGCTCTTTGGCTGCAGTAAGATCCTGCATATAAACAAAGCGATCACGCAACTTACGCAGAGCCATCTCAGTCATGGAGCCGGTTTTTTCTTTCCGGTACCGTGTTATGAAAGGGACGGTGCATTTTTCTTCGAAGAGAAGGTGAATAGCATTGTGAGCATAAGCTTCGTCGATTTTTAATTCTTCGGCTATTTGCTTGACTAGAACTGACATACCTTAGTCCTATCCTTTGAACTCGTGTTGGCGACTTTTATGCAATCTCCCTCCGATGGACTCAAAGTCATCGCAAGAGGATCCATGCTGACTCAGTCGGTACTATTTATAGATCTCGCTGTTTGAGAAAAAATAGCTTATTTCGCGGTGTGCGGCCTGCAGAGAATCCGAACCGTGCACACTATTTTCTCCAATACTCTTTGCGTAAAGTTTCCGAATGGTGCCTTCGGCAGCTTTTGCTGGGTCGGTTGCACCTATAATTTTACGATGCCGCAGAACCGCGTCCTTCCNNGAGAACGACGGGCTTGGCACTCATGGCCCCGACGATCTCATTGAAAAACGGCCGTGCGCGGTGTTCTTCGTAAAAAGACTCCACTTCATGGCGGGTAAGCTGTTTCAACTTCATAGCTGCTACACGCAAACTACTTTCCTCGTAACGAGCTATGATTTTTCCAACAAGATTCCGGTGTATAGCGTCGGGCTTAATAATGGCTAAGGTTAATTCTTCCACGTATCTTTTCCTCCATGTTTTGTGCGCCCATAGTACTCAATTTCCTTAAATTGACAAGATGCTACCGCCGTAAACCTTGCCCTTCTTATGCAGAAAAGGATGCGGCGGTGTATCTTTCAAAATTACGGGCACGAATCATTGGGCTCAGACAAAAAAATAAGCACCGGCTCGCCACTTCCGATAGCCGTGCAATACCGAAAGATTCAACACAAATCCGAAAAAATAAGCCGTTCTATACCGTCATGCCTAGGCCCGCAGGGCCGTCAGGGCATCTCATGTTTGTTCACCCTTACAAAAAATCNNTCAGATCCCCTGACCGCCTGCGCTTTGCTTCGGCGTGGGGGTGACGGAAGAACGTAAATTCCAGATTTGAGCTTCAAGTCCCTAAGGCTCCCGATGCGGAATATTATCTGCCGAGGAGTCGAGATAGACAAGCGAGAGCCAACCCTGCGACGACAGCCGCAAGGAGATCATCGACCAAGGTACCGAGACTGGTCCGCCAAGTTCGATCCACCCAGCAAATAGGCCAAGGTTTTAGAATGTCAAAAAAACGAAAGAGCACGAAACCCAGCACTATATGAAAATAGCTCAGAGGAAACCAGACGGAGCTAAAAAATTGTCCGACAACCTCATCGATCACGATCCGCGAATCATCATGTTGCCAAGTTTTTTCGACCTCACGAATTGCAAAATACGCCACAAGGCTCAACGCCAGGCCAAGCGCCAAACTGATCCAAACAAAGACGAAAAAGCTGAACTGGAGACGCTCGCAAAAAATATAACGCGTGGCTAGGGCAAGCCCAAGGCCCCCCACCGAACCAAAGGTACCCGGCGCGTAGGGCGCTAATCCAAGGCCGCCGGCTGTTGCTAAAGTCTGAGAAAATTTGTGCATACCCATAGTCTTCTATGCAGATTCTGTCGGAACTATGGAAAAAATAACCTCACCCATATTGACCTTGCCCTGCTCCTGCACAGGGACTTTGTGGACGACACCAGCCAATTCGGACACGATTTTGTTTTCCATCTTCATCGCTTCGA
>PLEQ01000460.1 GCA_003136475.1 Deltaproteobacteria bacterium | reverse complement strand
ACACCCAAACTGGACTTTCTACTAGAAATGAAACGAAAAAGTTTTATGGCTACTATCGTTCAGGGAACGGATTAATCAATCATGTGATAAGATCTATTTGCGTAGCCGTAAAAGTCATTGCTCAGCTTTGCCATCGGTCCGCAACATTTCAGGTAGCGCGGGTGGAGTTCTGCTCAGGAGCCCATCTGGATCTGGCCACAGTTGCCTGCGGATGTCCCTCAAGGTTTTAGGAACGAATCTAAATAAGCGGAAGCGAAATTGCGTCTTGATTTTGTGATGGGCGTTGGGGCTCGGCGCAAACGAAGAAAATGGAAGTTAACGGTAGACGAGTAAGGAAAGGAGAACTGGATCATGACACAAAATACGAAAGTAAAATTGCCTGAACTTTTCAGATGCCTGCTCGAAAAGGAGCAGAATCTTTGGGTGGCTCATTGTCTAGAGGTTGATCTCGCTACCTCAGGCAAAACCGAAGACGAAGCATGGAAACGCCTGCTAAAAGTTGTCAAGATGCATGTAGAGCACTGTTTTACCCATCGACCTGATGGGTTGGAACTTAGGGCTAGCCAGGACCAATGGGATCTGTTCGATAGATTGGTGCGAAACAGGAAAGGTCCTATCCGTACCGAGAAAATCTCCCTAACGCTAATTCCGCAGCCGCAGGATCAGGCAGACTTCTTTTGGATACAGGGCGTAGATGNNTCAGTTCATTAGCGCGCTCTGTCTCCTTGATGCTTTCGTATCGCCGCTGCCAGCCGAAACAGGATCAGCGTTTATGGTCTATGCATGGAAGGGCAGCGGGTACATACCGCAACCAAAAGGTCCAAGCTGTCCAGTTATACATCGAGACATGGACGAACCGGTCAGCGTAGGCGAGATTCGATCCGTATTGAGACAATTGCAATTCGACGAAGTAAGTTTCATAAAAACCGTAGCCGGAATACAGCCGGACTCACTAGCGGGAGGCGCGGTAGCGGGGTCCTAGTGTTTTTTAGCGCCCCGGTTTCCTAAGTGAAGATGGGCTTGTCGCGACTCCGCTTTTCAGTCCGCGCTTGCTGAACCCGAGCGATTCCTTTCGTAGTTGCTGGACTGGGTTGGCGACACTAACTAACGGAGCGATTCTTAGCCTTGGTCGGATTGCCACCTGGTCGCGGCATCTTGTCCGTAGGCTTGACGCGCAAGAGAGCCGCTAGTGCTTCGTCGGTGGTTAGCGGGATGTGGATGTTGTCTTTGACGGTCCCACAACGCGGTTTGTTGGAGCATTTGGCAGCCAAACGCTTGCAGTCCCCGCCACCTGATCGTCCCGCACTGCCCTAGCAACAAGGCGATTCGTTGAGGACGGCCACCGTACGATAACCGTCCTTTATATCATTCACTAACAGGGTTGGCGATCAGAAAGAGGTTCGGGCCACTTGCCCGAAGTGGCGGCCATGCGGCACAAGCATCACTTAGATCCCAGGTTCGCACGAGTGGCACATGATCCGACCAAGTGACAGAGAACCTTCTTAACTGCCCAAAACAAACTCCACGGTGCACCCATATAACCTGCCAAGAACAGCCGGACTCCTGAAGGTGCGCAAAATCAACAACCATGCCTCTTCGTCTTTATTCCGATTGGTGATATTCTCGGCAATTAATACCAAAGAGGCTGTTTCGCTCGTTTTGTAGTTTGACAGGAACGGCTCAAAACCACGGAATGACAAAGAAGCTGTTCATCTGCTATAGGCGAGACGATGTGGCGGGGCATGCGGGTAGGCTCTACGACAGGCTGGAGCGCGAATTTGGTGCAAACGCGATATTTCGAGACATCGAAACACTCTGCCCCGGCGACAATTTTGTTAAGGCCATTCGCGAAGCACTGAGCCAATGTTCCTTCTTCCTGGTGGTCATCGGCCCTAGGTAGTGCAACTCATTCAGCGAACGGAGGCGCAAGGGAAAAACCGACAGCGACGTTTTACTTTTCGAAATCGAAACGGCTTTACAAATAAAAGGAATGCGGATCATTCCGGTACTCGTCCAAGGGGCTAGAATGCCGACAGTGCACGATCTCCCTCCTTCAATCTCGGCTCTCGCAAGCAAGAACGCCTACGAGCTAACCGAGTCGAATTGGTCGNNGTCCTTGAGTCCCTTGTCCAATTTGTGGATAAGTTTGGAATGAAACCCCTTTTCAATGCCTTGGGAAAATCACAGCTAGGTTTCGAGCCGAATTTTCGCTCTAGTGCTCCGGACGAGTCTTTTCAATCGGATTTTTTGTCGAGACTAGCTGACAAGGTCGCTCGATGGCTAAGGAAGGGGTTCTTCCCAACGAACTTGAAGCATAGCGACCTTTACGGGCCGGACTCCCTCGTAACCGCGCTTCAGACGGCAGGCATCGGTGTCGCAGTAGCTGTCGTCGTGGAATTTATAGCCGTGAAAAGCGTTTCCAGCCGGGTCCCGCCTAGTGATTTCTTCGATTTTGTGGCCGCCATAAGTGCACTGGTCGATNNTACATTCGAACAAACGCGGGAAGCCGTTCGCTTATTCGCAAAAATAGGCGATCCGTCCCGTTCTTACTTTACTGCTAGCACTTTGTTTATGTTGCGCGGTGATAACGCTAGTCTTGGGGCTACAGTGAGGGCATGGGTCAGCTTTCTTTTGGAACTGGCTGTGGCTTTTTATTACTTGGTGTTCGGCTTGGGAGCAGGGATGACCAAAATCATGTCAATCAAAAGGACAAAGGCGTGCTTGGCGATTATCGGTGGCTTTGTCGCCCACACTATAGTTATAAGGGCCTTTCTCGGCCCGCTTTATTGGAGGATAATCGAGATTGCTCTGGAAAACGGAAAATGAAAAACGAAGTTCTTGCACTATTGATGCNNATACTGCCCAGACGGCCTCAGTTGAATTGGAACACGCCGCCGTAGTTGGCTCTTCAGATACTCGTTACGTCCGTTTGGAGTTCCTGGTTCACACCGATTTTCCAGTGGACACTGTAACACTTTATACGCGCTCAGGGGGAATGGGCAAATTTGCTAGTCAGCATCTAACGCGCGATGAAACGACGCTTCGGTATGTGTACGTAGGTCCCGAGGTAACCCAGCTCGAATACTACTCCGCGATTCATCCAGAACGGGGTGAG
>PLEQ01000245.1:570-3801 GCA_003136475.1 Deltaproteobacteria bacterium | reverse complement strand
CATAAGATAGTTTGCTTTTCTAGCTATTATGTTGGGGCTCATTATGCGTCAATTTCTCCCCCTCTTTTTTTTTGTGGCTTTTCTCTTTTCCTGCGTGCTGACTGCGCAAGGTGATTCTGAGGCGGACTTAGTACTCTCTACTGTGTCTGCTGTGCGAAAGGAGTTGGTTGGTGATTGGCGTGGTTCTATTCACCTCAATGAGCAGGAAGATCTGAGAATTCATCTTTTTGTTTTCTGGAAAAATCTTAATGGTTTGCCAAATGGAGGCGAGCCCGCAGCTATCTTGAAACTCGTGTTTGCTAATGTGGGAACTCACGAGTACCAGACGGAATTTTTTAGCACAATAAATTGCCGAGCCCATTCTTCAGAAATTGTTTTCAATCAGGATGAAAGTGATTTGGAATTGCATCTGAACCTGATGCAGCAAGGTTCATCCGTCGTGCTGCGCGGCAAAGTCTGGATCAAATCTGTTGCCGATAATTTGGATATTGTTCTAACGCGACAAAATCCCGAAGACAAGACGGACGTGTTCTCCGCAAAGGACGAAAGATCGCTTTCTCCGCTTGCTGGCGATTACCTTGGCCAATGCGGCAAGTATGCAAGCCTCCTAAGTCTTGTGACCGTGCGCGGCGTTGATGATAAACCGGCAACACCTGGTAAATTCCGAGGCTATGGGATCAAAGCGAATATAGGTTTCAAAGATGCACGCCTCTGTACGAGCGAACAAGACAAAGGGCAAGACCTGCCTTGGTGTTTGGTCAAACACTTTTCCAGTGGGTCCTATGAGCTATTTCATGGCGCCCTTGTCTTAAATAGTATTGGAGATCGTGCCGAATGCCAAAGACATGACCGAGACAGCTTCCAATGCCAGTTCAAAGTTCATTCGAAAAATCTCAGCTGTCAATACAAACGTACCCGGAACGATGATTTTAGCAAGCCAAGTCCCAATCCCGTCCAAACTCTGCCAGGTCCTGGGAATAAAGTACAAGCCCTTGCTGGACAAGCCGCACAACGCATGCTTGAGATGACCGGGATGTTTCGGGGTTACGTGCACTACGAAGAACGCAATGTCTACCAAGCCCTCGCTATGAACGTTCGACCTATGCAGCACAACGGGGGGCTTATCCTCTTAGCCGTCGATAGTTATTTCTTCTTTGGCAATCCTAAGGAAAAGAGTTTTCTCCTGCGCTCCTTTAAGCAACAACACATCGGTTTGAGTCATATGACGTTTTTCGATCCGCAAGTGGACAGCATTTTTGTCATCGAAGAATGGCATGCAGAATCTTTTAAAGGTGTCGTGTATTCCCAAAGTTTCGGGCGCGTGGGGCGATTTGAAGTCCAGAAGCGTGATAGCTTTCCGGATTTGGCTAGCGGGGCGCAAATCCTTCCATCTATTTTTGGCAGTTTTCGCAGAGATGCTGCTTCTGGGCATTGTCGGTCGGTGCAGAGGTTTTTGACCATCCAGTCGGCAGAGCAAGTCAGCAAAGAGGGTTTTCTCTTTGAGGCAAGTTTTCAAAATACAAATATTCTTCACTTAGCTGCGGTTCAAAAAATTAAAAAAGGTAGCTATGACTTCTACTCGGGAGCTTTGGGCTTCGTTACAAGCGAAGATGAGCCACTCAATCGTTTGGTTTTTGGTAGAGCTCTCTCGGCAAACTTTATGACACTTTTCTGGCCGACGTCATCGATTTGGGGCAGTATCATGGAAGGGTGGTGCCCCTATGTTTATAAAAAATTCTAAACTCTCTGAGAACGCCTCGATTTTTCAAGGTTTCGGAATTTTGATCTTTCCTGCAGCGAGGGCTTTGTTGATGCGATAGTCTTCTAGCTTGTGAATGAGCGCGCGACGTTCTCGACGTTTGCTGGGTGCGAGTTCGATCAGACGATCATAATGCGGGGGATTCAAGAGAAACCGCCTTATCTGTTCTTGCGCAATCAAAAATTTATGTTGAGCATCAAGCATGCGCGAGCGAAATCTAAAAAGATCCTCAAAGTTCGCAATGATTTCCTCGATTTTGAAGGTCTGATCATTCATGATTTTAGCGTGGATCGCATACTGAATTTGGTGTTCATTGGCTAGAGCCAGACTATTAAGTTTATAGAGTTTAATCATCGTATTAAAGCTCAGTGCGGTTTCCTTGAGTCCGGATTCAAGGGTGCGCAGAGTGTCTTTACGCCTGATTTTTAACTGCCTAGTCATGGATTTTTGCACGCGTACATAAGAGGGAAAGCCGGTACCTAGCGCGGAATCTGCACTTGCCACTGGCGTCATGAACTCGAAAATGCGGGTCTTCATAGCAAACTTGGAAGCTAAGATAAGATAGTCCAAATTGATGATTTCGGGAGACCTTTCGAGCCGCTCGCTTGTGAAAGTGCTAAGGTCGAGTTCTTTTTGATCGGCAAGATTAGGTAAAACGAGGTCTTCTAAGTCGAAGCTTGGCCATTCTTCTTGCGGCAGGCCGAGGCCATTGGCTAGGCTTATTTTGAGTTGGGCAAGATCAAGTTCCAGAGTATCTCGGTCGGTTTTTATTTTAATCAAAAAATTTTTTAAGCTTAAGAGGCTTTGCAAATTACTCTCACCGGTTTCGTAAATAGCCTCTTGGCGCAAAACCACTTTGTACAGCTCTGCAAGATAGTCCGTATACATTTGAAAGAGCGATTTTATATAATGAATGCGATAGCTCGCTGATATTATCGTATTGATTTCATTGGCAATGAGCGAGACNNTAACTATAGCGCTCGGCCTCATAGATCAGTTTACTCTCTTTCCAACGAAACCAGTTTGCCGGTAGCAGAAAGCTGAGTGCCGAAGTGGCGACGTCCAAGTAACTTTCGCTAAAGATGTTCAATATCAGGTTTAAATTAAGACTCGGGATTATGCGACCGATGGCAACTTTTATGCTCTGGTGCTTTTGAAAGAGGTTTTCAGCGTTGTCACGAATTATGAGATCAGCAAATTGTGTTTGGGTAACCAGCTCCGCTATGGAATATTTTTTAGCTTGAAGCAGTGAAGGAAAGAGACTAAGTAAAATCAAAGTCCCGACTTTTGCAAGTCTGAGATGGCGATGAACACCAAGCATACCAACTCCAAGACAGGTGAAAAGGATTGGGTCTTAAGTATTTTGCTCTTACACTTTTAAGAATTTGCTAACACCAGCCAGCTTGACCGCCTTGACCAATATTATAAGCCTAAGATACTGCCGATGATCCGCCGATTTGACGGCATGCGAG
>PLEQ01000245.1:0-540 GCA_003136475.1 Deltaproteobacteria bacterium | reverse complement strand
GTCTATCCGTCTTGGCGAGTTCATCTCACCAAGAAGTCATCGAGTTTGTAGCAGGGTCAAAGTTTTCTACAGATAATTCTGTGACGCGACAGTACAGCAATCTTCAAGATATCTTTAAAAACCAAGCGATATTTGAGCGCACTGTCGACTATCCGACCCAGGTTCTAAGAATTCATGGTGAGATCAAGAATGTTCAAAAAAAATGTGAGGAAGTTCAGACAGAAATCGAAGATTTCTTCACGAGCAAAATCACCGGNNTTCTATCGTCGTGTGCCTTCGACCCTAAAACAGATATTGCCAGAGAGTTTGCTATCGACAGTTATTTTGATCCGGCAACGGATGAAGGGGTTGAATACTTGAAAAATTTCCTTAAGGAGCACAATGGCCGTGATCTTTTAGGGGTGCCCTTCCTGGTTGAAAGCGCGGCTGGTCTTGCGGTTTCTATGAACATCGATGCCGGTATCGCCAAGGATCCCTACGCTTCCGTTTTGGAGCGCTATCAGCACGATAACCACACTTTATATTTTCCAAATAATTATG
>PLEQ01000468.1 GCA_003136475.1 Deltaproteobacteria bacterium | reverse complement strand
GCTTTAACTTTTGCATTAGGAACTAATGGTGATGTTCAGCTCATAGATAAGCCATATGGAATTTGCAACTGTCATTCTTTGGAAGAAACGCCCTCCGGGCAATACGATCCTAGAAATACGAAAGTGCTTAAGAATAGAGGGTCTATTGAAGTCTATTCTCCAAACGGATCTGTTTATCAATATATGTCTCAGTCTGTGAGCATTTTTGATGATCAAGATAGTCGAACAGAAGTGAATAAATCTCGTTACTTGCTTGCAAAGGAAATTCTCCCTAACGGAAAAGTTTTACACTATATATATAATAAAGAAAAAAGATTGGCGAGGATTGAAAGCAGAGATCCTCAAAGTCTTCATGTGTATGCTAGCCTTGACATTGATAGTTCTCCTCAACAGGCGATTTCAAAATTTTTGACCAATACAGGAATGGCGGCTTCATATCATCAGAATGTTTCTAAAAGAATAAAAAACCCAAAGGCAGAAGGGACTAAAGCATTAAACCTTCTTTCCATAAATTCTACTGACACTCCTTATTATTCTCATGAAGCCATTTCTTTAAACGGATCGGTATTAAATCACTATTCGGGAAAAAGAAATTTGTTTACATGTCAATATGTAGATTGTGGTGAACATTATTCTAAAAATAAAAGAGTAAGCAAACTTTTACTCCCTACAGATAGTCAAGAGCTAAAAGCTGTTCATGAATTTAATTATGATCCACCTCTAATCGGAGAAAGAGAGGGAAGTACCTCTATTAAAAATATTGATGGGACTTCTATCACCTATGAATATTCTGATCAGCTATTGTTAAAAACAGTTAAATATTTCGACGTTGATTCTAATTTAAAAAAGAAAAAGGAATTTTATTGGACGGACAATCATTGGCTATCTGGCCTTTCAGTACAAGATGGAAAAGGAGATGTGCTTTACAAAAAGACTTATCAATATGATGCTTATGGTAATCCTATTTTGGAGGTTTTTTGTGGCGATATTAGAGGAAAGGGGACTTATGAAAACAGTTCAATAGTCCGACAATTTTCAAATGATGGCCGCCACTTATTGTTGGAAGAAAAAAATGATGAAGGCAAAATCTTATCGTTTGAATATTTGCCGAATACCAGTTTACTGACAGCAAAATTTACTCAGCATAATAGTCTNNATATTCTAAGAAACCAAGCTCCTTTTCTTCATTTACCAGAATGGATAGAAGAAAAGTATTTGGAAAATGATGTTGAAAAATTAATCAAACGCACCCACTTAGTGTATGATACTCATGGAAATATATGCGAAGAAGCTGTTTACGATGCCGATGGTCTTCTAGCCTATACATTACATAAGTCCTATGATGATCATGGTCATTTGATTTCAGAATCCAATGCTCTTGGTCAAGAATCCCTGTATGGTTATGATGACAAAGGACGTTGCATTTTTTCAAGGAATTTTTCTAAAACTCTTCAAAAGAAAATGGAGTATGATCAGAGAGATCGTTTAACAAAAATAGAAGAGGTGGGAATTGATGGCATAGTGCATTCCAATTCTTTTTCATATGATTCAAATGATCATCTTATCCGCAAGATTGATCATTTACAAAACATTACTACTTACCTCTACGATCCGATTAGCCGTAAAATAAACCAAACTAACTTTCCGCCTATCGAAGATCAGAATAACAAAGCCATTCCTGTTACCACCCACTCCAGCTATGATGTTTTTGGAAGAGAGCTTTCAAAAACCGATGCAAATGACAATACAACCGCTTTCAGGTATGCTGGGCATATTTTGCCAATTGAAACAATTCACCCTGATGGAAGTAAAGAATCCTTTAGCTACACAAAAGCAGGCCTCTTAGAAAGTCACATAGATCAGGAAGGGCTTAAAACATCTTATAGCTATGATCTTTTCGGAAGAATCACTTCTAAAAGCTTTGCTACATCCAATGGTGAAATCGCCAAAGAAGGCTTAGTTTACGACAGTTTTCATTTGATAGAAAAAACGGATCTTGAAGGAAATAAAACGTTCTATAGATACGATGGTGCGGGCCGACTACTAACTGAAGAATTTTCTGGAAAAACTACTCAATATTTTTATGACTCTTTAGGATACCTTCCAAAGACTAGGCAAGGCAATAATCAAGAGGGTCTTTTTACTCATTATAAAAGAGATCTGCTAGGACGAGTATTAGAAGAAAGATGCACGGATGCTAATGATCAAATCTTAACGAAAGTTACCTATAGTTACGATGTAGATGGAAATGTTTCCGCTATTACCCGTAATATCAATGGGAAGGATGCAACAGAAGCATTCGCCTATGATTCTTTCCAGCGTCAGATAAGGGCTATCGATGCTTTTGGCTACCAAACGAAAACCATTTATAACGAAAATGCAGTTAATGTCATCGGGCAACAAGTTTTACAAATTACCACTATTGATCCTAAAAATCATTCTGTGGTCAGAATAGAAGATGCTTATGGAAAAGTAGTACAAGAGGATGTATTCGACTTAAATAACCAGCTCATTACAAGCAAAAAACTATTTTACGATCCTAATGGAAATTCACTGCTTCAGAAAAATTTGATTTTTCAAAATGGCCAATATCAAAGAGCTTTAAAAACTCAATATCAGTACGATTCAAACAATCATCTTATTAGCTATACTAGAGCGGCAAACTCTTCCAATAGCCGTACAACTACATACAGTTATACGTCTAAAGGAAAAATCGCGACTAAAATAAAACCCGATGGAACGATTCTCTCTTATTGCTATCATCCTTTAGGTTATCTAAAAACGATCAATTCGAATGATAATTTTAAGCTGTCTTATGACTATAATCTTTTAGGGGATCTCATCCAAGCTTCTGATGACATTAAAAATGTGTCCATTCAACGAACTCTTGATCCCCATGGAAACATTCTTTCTGAAAGACTGTCTACTGGACTTACTATACAAAAAAAATACGATGCATTTGATCGCCCTCTTTCTGTTGAGTTACCAGATCAAGGGCAAATCCTTTATACCTATGATCCTAGTTTTCTTCGTACTGTTTCACGGAAATCTCCAGCAGGGGATGTCCTTTACACGCATCAATACACAGAATTTGATTCGACTGGCTATTTACAAAAAGAAAATCTCATTGGTAATCTGGGTGTTGTAGAACATACGGTTGATATCAAGGGGAGAAAAACATCAATAGAAACCCCTTTCTTTAAGGAAAGTTATCATTATGATGAAACAGATAATATCGCTGAAATTGAAACGAATAAGAGAAAGATCTGTTGCTACTATGATGAACTAGATCAATTAACGGCTGAAGGCGAAAGCACTTATGCTTATGACTCCAATTTTAACCGCGTTGAAGAAAATGGAACTAAATGGATTGTTAATGAGCTAGATGAGCTGCTTGCCACGCAAGAAGCTAAATGCACTTATGATTTGAATGGCAACTTGCTCTCTAAAAAGACATTATCTGAAACAGTTAGTTTTTCTTATGATCCGCTTGATCGTCTTGTAGAAGTAATTACAGGTACAAAACGAATTGAGATGACCTATGATCCTTTAGGCAGAAGGCTATCTAAAATAGTATGTGAAAATAAAAATTCCTCTAAAACAATAGAAAATTATCTTTATGATGGTGAAACCGATGTAGGCACATTCACAATTGAGGGAAAACCTTTACACTTGCGAGTGCTTGGACTTGCTTCGCATCAAAATATCTCATCCACGATAGCTATCGAATTAGGAGGACAAATATTTGCGCCTATACAAGATTTTCAAGGTAACATTCGCCAGCTTATTTGCCCTTTCACTAAGAAAAAGAATGCTGAGTATCACTATAGTGCGTTTGGCCACTCAAATTCTATCCAAGAAAATACCTTCAATCCTTGGCGCTATGCCTCAAAACG
>PLEQ01000162.1 GCA_003136475.1 Deltaproteobacteria bacterium | reverse complement strand
ACCAAGACCGATGCGGTTGTTTTTTAGGCCGACTTCTTTGATCTTGTCGGTGGGAACGTGACTGTAAATGCCACCACACAGGAGGAAAAGCGTCGCGAGGCCTGTGACTTCGGCCATTTCGGCCTTAGTTTTGATGCGATTGATCCAAATTGTACCCAGATTGCATTTGTCGGAGTCGTCTTCGCTGACCACTTCCGTACATGCGTTGCGCAAACTCTCTGCATCCTTGGTAAAATTGAAACTCATACCAGGCTCAGCGCTTGAAAACGCCTGCTTGCAGTTATCCAACCACACGCTCATAGCCAATTGGTGATCGGGGTGCTCTGGATTTTCGGCAGCGATGAAGAATTCCGTGTCATAGATGACCGAGATGTTAGTGCCTTCCATGGGCAACGGAAAGTTGAAGTCTTTTTCCTTCAACGCCTTCAGTTCATCAGAGTAATCCTTGATGTGCATGAACGTGAAAACGTCCTTGTGTTTCCAATTCAGGCCAGCCCAGATTGCCGAACGACGTTGGCCGCCCTGCATTATGTATCTGCCCGCCTCATTCACCATACTCATAAGTGCGCATGGGCCAGTGGCTTTGCCACCAGTGCGTTTGACGATTGCATCTCTCTCGCGCACAGCGGAGTAGTCTACGCCAATACCGCCACCAGTCATTAAAGATGACGTGGCCTTCTGCATTATTTCTGCCCAGCCCTCGCGGCTATCTTCGGCACGAAATAAAAAGCAGTTGTTTACTTGATGGAACGGTCTACCAGCGGAATACAGATAGCGTCCGCCTGGAATGAACTTTCGCTCAAGAATGATTTTGTAAATTTTCTCTTTGGTTTTTGAGTCAACGAGTTGATGGCAAACAGCTTCGACTACACGTCGGGCCGTGTCTGCCCAGGTTTCTACGCCGTCTTTTGAGTATTTTTGCAAAAAGATATCATGAGCAAATTTGCTCGAAAAGACATCGAAGTCGGTCTTCAAGGTGAGATTCTCCAGAACTAATTTTTAATAATTTTCTTAGCAGCTTCGTGAAGTGCGAGGTTATCTTGCCGAATTATTGAAAACATTCTGCGAAACACAAAAATTCCTATGACTACTGATCCTATCATCAAGAACGGCCCGTCAAGGCCGCCAGAGATAGAGAGTCCCATGAACAAAAGTATGTTCATTACCACGGCCATTAAACCGTGATGAATTCCGTTCCAAAAACTCTTGGCCAGGAATTTTGCTCCGAGCTTATCGAGTTGCTTCTGTTGTTCAGGCGTGATTTGTTCCATCCTTAACTTCTATCATGAAGATTGTCTTGTGGTCAAAGTAAATCGGGCGCGAGGTCGAATATAATGCAGTCTACTTTTTTGACGACAAATATTTTTTAGGATCGTCGTTCTTTATAAAAGTTACAATCACAGACTCATCCTCTCAATCTCCATGCGCACACGCTCTGGGTTTGTCTTAGAGTATGCCTCATTGAACATTTCTCTGCAAGCTTTCAGTGAGCGAATATCTGGCTCGAAGCCAAGTTTAGACAGGAATCTGAAAAAGCGGAACACCCTTAGATAATCTTCTTTAATGCGGTCGTGAGGCTTTCCCACAAATTTAAGAATTCGCCCTTCAATATCCTTCCGACCGTTGTTGGGATCGATGAAGGTGGAAGTGATGGGATTAAAATAAATAGAATTGACAGTAAAATCGCGACGCAGAGCATCCTCTCGTAAAGTCCCAATTTCAACCTTGTCTGGTCTTCGTCCATCGGTAAATCCTGACTCCTTGCGGAAGTTTGCGATTTCGAATTGCTGATGGTTCTTGGAAACCGCGTAAACCAAGAAGTTCTCGCCCACTGCATCAACTTGCCAACCATTATCCAGGAGTGTCGGGCGCAACTCTTCAATGTTAGCTTCCGTGACAATGTCGTAGTCCTTGGGCTTTTTACCAAGGAGCATATCGCGCACGCACCCGCCAACCAAGTAGGTCTGTTGGTTGACGTTGTAAATCATTAAAAATATTTGGAGAAGTAAAAGGTCATCCATTATGCCGCTTCTAAGAAGATAGCACTCGTGTCTTCCTGCGCGGACAGGTATTGAGTGTAACTGATTTCTTTGTTGGTGGAGTGGAAAATTATTGTAATGGCCAGATCGAGGGCAGACTTGTCACTCCAGATCGTGTAGTATCTTCCAAATGCGGGAAACACTATTGCCTGCGACTTGTCTTGGCTGACGTAGATTTTTTGGGGGTAGCCTTCAAAATCAATTACAACCTTTTCCCATCTCATAACAACGAGAACTTTCTCAGATAGTGAGGAAGCTTTATGCCGTATGCTGCGATGGCAGTCATCTGATTCTGCCAGTAAGGCTCTTCAAAGAAAGCCTTGTTTTCGCAGGGGAGTTTTTCAAAAACTTTTCGNNCGTCCTTTACGCTCAAGTAGACAAGCGTCCCGTTTTTCCAACCGATTTTTTTGGTCAGAAGTAACTGGGCCAGCGCGTGGCCAGCCTGAACCGCTTGGTGGGATGTGCTAAGATCCCTTCTCACTATCACGTACAGTTTCAGATCCATTTTCTTTGTACCCATCCAACTTATTATAGATCGTTTTTACGCTAAATCCTAGGATCTTCGCAGTTTTGACCTTATTTCCGCCAGTTTGTGCCAGAACGAGATTTAGATACTGGCGCTCAAGCTCTTCCATCGTGGGAAGTGCCGTGACGTCCAATACTACCTTTTCTGGCTTGCCGCTGGTCTGGGTACCGACCGGCAAGGTTGTCTGTGTTTCCATTAAATCCTCCAATACTGAGAGTGTGCCACGGTGAGACGGTGCAGTCAAGACTATTTTACAAAATGTTGTAAATAATGCGCATGGCTATGGGACGAGAAAATCGCGGCAAAAGATGCCAGGAGGACTGCCGACAAGATTATTGAAGGCAGTTTCTTTGGCTGGGGAATTCCGCTTTTGTGTAGTGTAGCCGCAAGAGCTAGGGAAACCCACGCTCCGAAGTGTACTAAATAGGCGTGTCCG
>PLEQ01000067.1 GCA_003136475.1 Deltaproteobacteria bacterium | reverse complement strand
GTTTCCTGAGTGACAAGATAGAGAGAGCCTTTACCCTCTTCGTCGCTAAAAGCCTCATTTTCGAGAGCGTCCAATTCGGGTGGTGTGAGCTATAGACCGTGGCAACCGGGGCAGGCTTCAACATCAATACCTCGATCCTTGTGCGGCTGAAGGTCAAGATTACAATGGGGGCATTTCATGGAAAAATAATATGGAGAGAAATTACGAGATGCAATATCGCAGTTCCGATTTGAGGAAGACTTTTACACTCCCAAGCTGTTCCTGGTTTCCCAGTAAAAAGATCACTTTGAGGTGAACCAAAAAATGATGGCGCATCCGATCCACGATGCTCCCAGAATAATGAAGTGCCAAGGTTTACAGTCTTTGCTTTGACCTCCATGCCCTGGGAATTGTTTCCGTCGTTCTTCCGTCCAGGTCTTTTTGTCCAACCACTGAACCAATAACACTGCTTTACCTCGAAACACGATGGTTAGTATTCCCAGTATGAGGAAAACAATTGCAGGTGTCTTTGAATCCATAGGCGTGTTATTTTATATTAATATGTTAAAGCTCTTGGCGCGAATTTGCTGAAAATATAAGCAAGGGCAATATTGAGGATCGAAGCCGCAATAAATACACCGCCTATCAAGGTAGTGTTTTGTTTGTGTAAAAAGATCAATACACATCCAGTTGGTAATAAGAGTCCTGCTGAAACGATACAGATAATGCCAAATACTCTCATGAGTATTGATTTGAGGTTATTTACAACCCATTCACGGTTAATTAGTTTCATGGCAATTATATTTTCTAACGTCCTGAACTGATCCACATATTAATGAACTTCCTCATAACAGATTTGGCTTCTTTTCCACCGCTTAGCGCCTAGCGACTAGTTAAGCAAGTTTTATGTCCTAAATGTCTTGCCGCTTAATTGGTAATTGGATTTGCTGTTACCATGATGCCTTTATCCGTAAAATTAAAATATACGCCAGCTGCGGAATCAAGATATTCACAGACTTTTTCAATCGGGGTTTGAGCGACAGTCATACTCTGAACTTTAACTCCATTGTCCACCCCATCGAATTTGACGGGCACATTTGGCAGAAGCACCCCTAGAATGTCTTTAAGCGGCTTGTTAACATAAATTGCATCAATCTTTTTATCGAGATCGACCTTGTACTCGAGTGCAAGCTCGTAGAAGTGCAGCTTCTCTTTCAAAGCCAGTATCTTTTTTTCGACAGTGATTGGTTCGCGGCTGAATCCTTTCCTAAATTCTATCCGCGTACTTTCAACACGGCCGGAGCCTCCGGTCATTGTGTAAGCACCGTCGTTTAAGCTGACCGTCATTTTTTCTTGGGCGTAACAGCATGTTGCAGCGGAGAGAATTGCGATGATTATGCTTTTCATAAGAAAATTGGTGTTGGTAGGAGCATTCATATTTTGAGTTTAGTATAAGGGTTAGTCGTTTGGTTTAGTTATTATTGCGTCTGTTTGTTGTGGGATGTTCATCTCCAATACAGATTCGTCGTTGTATTATATGGGCAATTCAATTCTCACTCTTATCATCACCGAAAGCACGTTCCCTGCGCTGCCAGATATAATCTCCATAGGCCCATCCAAGACTCGTGCAGCCTAATATACAAATCAGCAATATTCGGAATACATTTCCCTGCTGGTTTACAAAAAACGCGATACCGAAAAAGACCATTCCCAATGGCAATCCAAGGAGAAGAACAAAACGGGTGAGGATGAAGTGTGTTCTCCCCAGCTTGCGCATCTGTTCCCAAGACTTCCTATTCTTGAAAGGAGCCAGATCCGTGCCCTTCGGACTTCTTTTTTCGATCTTATTACCGGGAATTGGAGCATCTGTGAAAAGTGGTACCTTGCAGTCAGGGCAAACTCCCATGGTGCAGATGTCACTGGGACTGCAATTCAATATGAGTGAACGTCCGCACATCGGGCAGCAAATTCCAATGCGTTTATCGAGAAGATTCATGATCACACTGCCTAGTATGAACCCACCGCATATAAACGGCGCTGAAATCAGAAATACAAACCCTCTATCCAGAGTCACTCGATGTGAAATCCATATGTCGATGTTAGAAACTATCAGAAGAACTGCGATACCGATTCCAAATAAGGGAATCAAATAGAGGCTAGATAGAAGATTATATTTGGTACGATAATCTTTTGTTGTCATTGATGTTTATTGGGTCTCACGGTCTGGACTGGGCGATGCGCAGCGTTCTCTCCAGTGACATTCTTACAGTGTTTCCAGTTAATGATCCTGGGTGATGAGTTTGCGTACCCGCCAGCGATTGGAAATTAGTTCCATTTGAATCCCCCAATAGGAACCCGCGCAAATTTTGCCAGTGATTGCAGGCCCGAAGAGCAATCTCATATCTGGTTTTGAGTCCTCAATATTGAGGCTTTGGTGCAAGGAATAGGGAGGGGAGGTCTGGCGGACAAATTTGCAAAAGCTGGCAAAGGCCTTGCGCTCATTCGGGCTGGGCGCCGCTGTCATGAAGACTGAATGGGTAATGAGGATATACCGGTCATTGGTGTCCGGAAGGGTCTGGTCATCATCGCGATAATCACACTTGATCCATCCAGGGCTCACAAGCAATCTGGCAGCTTTAGGAGTAAGATGGGGATCTCGCAGTGAGAAACGGCTCATCATCTCAAGAAGCACTACATCCGCGGATTCATTTTTGAATCCCTTCCAATCAGAATCCCGAAGTGATCGGATGACTCGTGAACAGGTGCTTGTGAAGTCGTCCTCCGTGCTGGCGGCAAAACTTCCGGACACAAAGGCGATGCTCAGTAAAATCAGCAGATGGAGCTTCATGAAGAGGGTAGTGTCCTCGAACAGCATGAATTGAGCGACACAGAACTCACTGTTTGATTACTAAAGGAGTTCATGCTTAGCGTTCGCTGTTATGATGTAGGATCAGAGTCAATCTCCTAATGATTTTTCACTGATTTGCTTCAAATTTCTTCGCCACCGAAGTATGGAAAATGTCGTATAGGCAAATAGGCCACAAGATAAAATCGAGTCGATAAAGCTATCCAACACAACGTGGTTTTCTATGTAATATTTAAATCC
>PLEQ01000389.1 GCA_003136475.1 Deltaproteobacteria bacterium | reverse complement strand
AGTGGACTCTCCTCAAAATCTGCCAATTTGTTTTTTACGCACTTTACAATCATAAATGTCCTAATCTATAGAGTGTTTAGTGAATTTGAAATCCATTAGATTCTTGGTCTCAGGATCTCGAACATAATGAACGACTGAATCTTTTCCCTCAATAGACTTAACTCTATACTCCCACTTTTCCATTCCTTTATAGCGCGTATCCCCCAGGTTTTTGATTATTGGATTCTCTGCGCCTTTTTGGGCCGCATTAAAGGTCATCTGATCTTGTAGCGTTTTTGCTGTACGGCTCCATTTATCGCCAGCAGAACTTGCTAAATCAAGTATCTTTTCACTAGCCTTAATAGCCTCAACCGCTTTTTGTCCTTTAATCAACCGTCCAAGAACTTTACCGACTTTGCTGCCAATCCCTCCGGTTACAGCTCCGAGTATTGCCATCGAATGAGAAAAAGTGTCGAGATTAGCGCCGCTGATAAGGTCTCTTCCAGTGACCGCCTCACCAAGATCGCGCAACCAGCCGACTCCTGGAAGTATACTTGTTGCAAGATCCAAGAGTGTAATGGCTATATCACGCGCAATTTTTGATTCTTCAAAGTTGTGTTGAAGAACTAGTTGCTTGGATAAGCCNNCTATCTTGGAACGGACTTCGTAGTTATCCATCCCCGTGATTTGGTTGCGTACTGTTTTAACGCGCTTTTCTTGCGCCTTGATGTCCTTTAAGGCTTCTAGATAGGGTCTATTTGACTCACGAAGTTTGTTCATTTCATCTTCATGTTCTTCTTTCTCTGCTTGAGTTTTCGTCTCCCTCATTGCCTCTTTAACAAGGCGTTCAGCTCGNNCTCTCGATTGTGCTTCTTGCCTCTTGTTCACATCTCTCCGCATTTTCGCGTACTCGTGCATCGATTTTTAGTCTCTCTTCCCTAACTTCGTTCGCAAACCTCCGTGCTTCAGCTGCCTCACGACTCTCACCTGAAGAGTATGAGCGGCCCGAGTTCCATCGATCTCCGTCACCGGAACTACCCCAGTCATCACTATCCCTGTCCATCGATAGTTCCATGTGGAGGGTCTGCGAATTAATCAAAATTGGATTGGTGCAAATTGCTAGAAAGAACATCAGATTAAAAAACATTTCAAAGCCCCAAATTTAAAGATTAAGACTAAATCTTATAGCTCATTTTTTTTCTGAGTGGTTTTAAAGCAAGCGCTTACCAAGAGCGCCTCGAATAGTTTAGGTACATCGAGCTTTCTTTCACAAGTTTTTAGAACTCCTCCCACTAAAGGAGAATAGAGACCCAAAAACATATTGAAAACGCTATTAATACGCTGGCGTACGAGAGGATTGCATCGATCTTTCCACTGGTTAATATCCGTTAAAAGCGGACCATGAAAGGTGTTCACTAACGCATCAATTCGAATGCGAACACAATCTCTGAATTTATCTTCTTCACTTAGATCAACATCACAGTCGATCACATCTGAAATTTTTGCATCACCATTAGCAATACCGATCGATATGGCTGCCTCCCAATAGTCAAGCAAAGCACTCTTTAGCTCTTTCGTCCCCTCATTGAAGGGCTTTTTTGAGAGAGAAAACAGCCGATTTACCGATTGGTACTCTGAGTGCCATGTATCGAGTTTCGGCGTAATTTCATCATGTATCTTGTTATGTTTTGATACTTGTTCATTGACTGCTTTTTGTTCATTTGCTGTCGGACGACCCTTTATATGGGCCCTTGCTGTCTCAATGTCGCCTCTTAACTTTCTAAGCTCCTTGTCAGCCGGAATCACTTTATCGCAGATGTCCGCCCTAAAATCATTTAAACCGCTGATTTTTATTTGAAGATCTACCAAAAAATTATGCGTTATGCGCAACGTGCCGAGCGCCTGACATATATTTTTTTCAGCTTTAGCTTTGTCGACTTGGGCGCTGCTCTCAGCTTTATAGGCGAAGATAGAGCAAGCAAAAGATAAGAATAGATGCCGAATTTTTTTCAAGTTTCGCATATGTCTACATTCCTTTTGATTTTAAAAATACTTAAGAACCCGGCAGATCAGGCTTCCGGTAGCGGTATTCCGTCTTGGACACGTGGTTAGACTAAAGAATGAGCCTTGTCAAATTCTAATAAATTAATTAAATTGCTGAGATGTGGTGGTGGTTATTTTGATTTCTATTCTATCAGTCTTAGCTTGATGGAAGTGTTCAAATTTTTTGTACCCGATTTTCCACTTTATAATCTTGTGGCCACTGCTACAGAAAGTATAGGCCACCCCGTTTGGGATGAAGCAACTGATTCAGATTCCTCAAAAGTGAAAAAGCGGGCTGCAAGATAGAGTGGACACAGCGATCAAAACCAGCGAGCAGGGACCATCACTCATTAAGTTTTAGCAGACTGAAGATAGCCTAATTTCGTAGACACGCAGAACCAAGAATAGTAAAAAGTTAGAAAGTTCAAGAGGTTCGTGTGTCAGAGAAACACTGATGAAGTGAATTTTGCGTTCGTAGCGCCCGTGAACCTGGCTTTGAAGCGACACCTCAATCCTTCCATGCCTCTACTGTCTTTCTGCTGATTCCAAGAATTTCAGCTAAATATGACTTTTCGAATCCTTTCCATCTCAGAGAGAAGTCGATCTAGGATCTATTTTTTCAAACACATTGCTTTTCCATTATCAAGACCATTGTTACACAACTGATTCCAGTCCTCAGTTGAGCAAGTACCAAGACCAAGATCCGCCAGGCGCTTTCCGTAGAAGGCTTTCACCTTATCCCAGTCGCAAAATACCGAATTTCTGCAAGTCTCAAAAGGAAATTTGTACTCTTTCTCGTTGTAGAGCATTTTGACTTTGTATGTCATTTTTTCTCCTTCCGCGCATTGATAGGTGACCCATTGTAGGTTCGAAGCCATTCCCGCTATCTTCTCAGATCGCCATTGCTTGCTTGGCTCGGTCAAATCCGCATCGGTGTCAAAAAGCCCTATCAAGACTGCAAGCGGCAGGACTGTTTCGACATGTGCGAAACGAAGATGCGCAGCTGTGTCACTTTTCCCTTGTATAACAGCCTCAATGTCATTAAGGAAGCTCTTCAGAGCTGGGCAAGCCATTTTGTAGGTGATGCCCTGAGTGTTCAAGTCGCGCGTATGTTTTACTGGCCCCATATAATAGTATGTCTGCAGATCTTCTTTCGTAAATTGAAAGGTCTTTTTGATTTCGGAATTTAGAACTGAGCAGAAACGGTTCTCTCCTGCTGCAAGATCAATGTCGTAGTCCTGTTGGCAGAGCTTATAAAAGTTTTCGAGAATCTTCTGCTTTATCTTGTCATCTACATTTGCAAGATATTCCGTTCGAAATAACTTCTGCAAAATTTCATCTCTTTGATGTTTATGATTATCCGTGCGATATAATTTCTCTGCTAGTCGTTCAATAGTCACCGCAGCTTCGCTCTTTGCATAATTTTGAAATCTTCCGCAATTGCTAAAAAACATCCCATAGAGATCGTCGCATTTCCTTCCTTCTCGAAATTCATAATGATTGGTAGCCTGTGTCGATTGGTTCAACCCTCTCAAAAAAGCATCGCGACTTTGCTTGGTTCTTTCGTATTCCGTCGTAGAGCTAAGAATTTTTTTGTTTGAAAATAAATTGGGATATAATTGAAAGACGCGTTGTCCAAGACCAAAATGTTCTCGCTCACCTTGAGACGTGAGGTCTCCAATCTTGATATTTCCTAGATCCATGAACCATTGATAGACCTCTTCGCCTTTTTTGGTTAACATCGCAAGGCCATGTGCATTCGAAAACTCCTTGGCGGCTATTTTGATAGAACGATCGTCGGAAATATACCGAGATCCATGACGGGCCAGCAGGTTCAAGTGGATGGACTTGCAGGTTAATGGTGGCTTCTCATAGTTTTCTGAGTTTTCCTGTGGTTGATAGGGAATTTTGCTTCCCAATAAACTCATACTGTCATTGGGAGTTTTCGCATCCTCCGAAAAAAATGTGCAGCCTTCGATAAAAAGTAATATCGAGACTAAAAGGCAAATCGTTGTTCCTCGCATGATGGCTCCATTTAACTAACCAGTTGGAAAAATTGAACTTGCAGTCTTCAAGGTAATTTTGCACAATACTATAAGTGATAGGCTCCTGCACTATAATAGCGCCATCTTCAGCTCATTTTTTAGACCTAATCAAGTGATAGCCCAATATTTCGCAACCCTTCTTGATTTCACATCTAATCGACAGGATCTAAAGATCTTTCCGCAAATTCCGAAAGCTGTTGGGGACNNGGAGAGGCATGTACATCCCGTCGGATCAAAAAGAAGCTATTTCAAGGGAGGAAACAGACACCCAAACGCTTTCACTTGGAAAAGACGGAATATTTTACTGTGTGTTGAAACAAGATTCAGATGTCACCTTGGAAGAAGCGAGAAAAGTAGTCGCTAAAATGAAAGAGATGAATGGTGGATTGGCGAGACCAACTCTCGTCGATATACGATCCATACGATCGATTTCGCGTGAGGCACGGGCCTTTTTTGCGGGTGTGGAAAATGCTGAAGTTCAAAAAGCAGCAGCTCTCATCGTGAGTTCATCGATCAGCCGCATTGTAGGTAATTTCTTTATTGGGTTGAATAAGCCGATTGTTCCCACCAAACTCTTCACTTCCGAGGTCGATGCTCTCAACTGGCTAAAAGACTATTTCAAATGAAACCGAAGAAAAATGCCGCTAGACAGAGTCTTGATCGTATCCTACATCTTCTATCTAAGCTGAATGACGAACCGATTGATTTCACCCAACAGGTCTTTCTGATAAAGGCCCTAACAGACATTACAAATTCTCTAATCGTGGCTATAGTCTTTGAGAAAAAG
>PLEQ01000035.1 GCA_003136475.1 Deltaproteobacteria bacterium | reverse complement strand
TTCTGTTAAAACATCCCTCGGCAGAATTGACCTAAACTCCTTGTTATTCCGGACAAGCACGAACTCCGGCTCCGGTGCTCCCTGTGCGCGGCACTGCTCAATCATCTCAAGCGTTCCGGTGCCAGCCCTCTGGGCATAGTCCGCAAGGTAAAAAACATTGGCAATAAGAGGATTCGCTGGGAATGATGTATGTGGCTTCCTCAGGTCAGCAACACTCAAATCCGAGGGCATAGTTCCAGAATTCCAAATTTCAACCCGGTCGGCAAAAACCATAACCTGAACGCCGGATGTGTCATTGTAATTTCTATGTGCGACTGCATTAACTATTCCCTCACGAATTGCAAATTCAGGGATTTCAAAAGGCCGGGCAAACTGAGATGAGCCTGCCTTCTGAATAACCGGAAACTTGATAGCATCAAGAACAAAAGCCACTGCCTTGTCAACCTGCTCAAACAGATTACCGTGATACGACTGATACGAAAGAAGGGGCTTCTTGACTACTGTCCCTGAGAACTGAAGACACTTGACTTCAGCCTGCTTGAAAAACTTGTAAGGATTCTTTCCAAACAGAACTACCGCAGCATTTGTCAGTTTGCCATCCTGAAAAAGATCCAAATGGGTCAGGACATCCACCATTGGCGTGTCAATCTTCAAAGGATACTTACGTGAAGCCTTGGCAGTTTGCAGAAACCATCGAACCTTCTCCTCATCAATATCCTTGAGTGAAGCCCGGAGGCAAACTCGCTCATCAAAATCTCCTCGACCAACAACGCCCTGCTCCTTGAGGATTTCCAGCAGACTATCGAAAACTAAATCCCTCAACTCCTGATCGTTATTAAAGCGTTTGTAAATAACTCCGCACTTCTGATCTTTGATTTCAGCCACCAGCTTACGGACCCCCTCTTCGCGAGCCTTGTCATCTTTTCCCTTGAGGAAGACCAGTACCTGCTTCTTAGCCTTACGAGCCTCCCGGAACTCTGCTTCGGTCGGCGAAACCTCACTCTTCCCTTCACCGCCATACTGATTGCCCCAGATGCCAAGGTATATATCCGAACCCTTAGCTTCCCGAAGATACAAATCCTGCGACGCACGGCTTTTCGCCGGAACATCCTCAAAAAGGAACACCTCGAAGTAATCCCGGAATAAAGGATTACCGAGGACAAAGTCCTTCACGGCCCTTCGCTCAGTCTTGAGTTCTTTTTGAACACCGCTGATAAAAATTTTATTTTTCATAATACCTACTAGAACACAATTATACGCTCATGACATAAACACACAAAATTCTTTCCCTAGTTACAAATATACCCATTATTTCATTTTGATATTATCATATTCTACAAAAAAAGAAAGTGGGAGAGCCTTTAGATACTTTTCATGCCCTGCATGAGCTAATAACATGCGGTATACGGCGCTAGTACTATGGCCGGCGGGAGCTATCTTAGAACTAAGCTTTCCCTTTGTTCTAGCTACCCGCACTTCCTTATAAAACTCATTTCTTCGTTTCACAAATTTATTAATCGATATGTTCATTTTTTCTTTAGCTAAATCTATTTCGTTTATTAAATAATCAACTTGTGAAGGACTGCTTGGCTGTTCAGATTGCACTGCATTCCAAATATTTCTAAAGGCTACTCTCATATAACGTAATTCTCCATCCTTAAGAGCTAATGAAAAATCTTTAGGATCTAAATATTGAATGAAATCCATATCGAAATTTGTTATATGTGAAGCAATACGCTCCCATGGCGATTGATAATTTCCATAGAAATAGTTAACCGATGAACAAATTTCAGACCACCTGTACGGATGATTAGTTAACACAAAAGAGCCTGTTGCTTGAGCTAAGAACATTCCTAATTCAAGATTAGGACTCAGGTGGGACATTGTAATTTGACCACCGCTTTCTCCTGGACTCGATGGATGAAGCATTGCTAATGGATCTTCTTCATTTCTCTTTTTAATATACTCTAATGTCTGACCCAACTCTTCATCATTAATTTCTGGATTCTCCTTCTTAAGAAAAGACCTTAAACGTTCCTCCGAACCATTGAATATAAATCGCTTATAATCTTCCATCATCAATTTTCTCATTGGCTCTATTGACTTCTCATCCAATTTTACTTGGTCACGACGCTTTTGAGCTTCTGACATAATTTGCTCTCTTAAAGCAGGGTTAAAGTTCGATGGGTCAGGAATCATATTAAGCCGCCCTGACTCTATTAAAGAAAACAATGAAATTAATAAAACAGTATTCTTAAGTGTTTCCTGTCTGTATTGACCCGGATTATCTANNAATTGTATTCCTTACGAATGATATTTGGATTAGGAAATGGATTGATAATTAATATTTCGTCTGCATATAATGAAAACGATGAGACATTTCCATATGCAACTCTTGGATCTAATAGTCCAGAGTAAAGAGCACGTGAGACTTTCGCATCTGGTCTAGGCAAAAGCGCCATCAAGTCTGTTTCAGGAGGCCAAAGTATTGCAATTGCTTTATGTATATCAGCTATTTTCTGATCAGTAAGAGCTCGCCTAATCTCCGCCCAATCTTGAGTCTTATTAAAACCAAGGATACGAATAAGAATATGAATAAATTGCAAATTCCTTTCACGTATACTTCGTTCAGAGCTTGACGGTCGTTCATCTTCTGGTTTATCGTAACAACATTTTTTATACTTTTTCCCACTACCACAGGTACACGGATCATTAGCTCCCACTTTTCCCTTAGGTGGTTCTTTCTTTAAATAGTCTGATTCTTTTCTGGTCCTACCATATTCATCAAAATAAGAAGATGTACCATCTTTATAGCCCACATACGTTTCTCCACCATAATGATAAAGCTCATCTTCAGGAGGCAAAAGTATCTTCCCCAATTCTTGCCAAGAATTTTTGATGACCCTCTCCGGGTAGAGCCATTCTTTATTTTCTGAAGCGAGAAACTTTTTTGCTCGCTGTTTAATAATAAGATTGATCATTGCTACTTCATTCTCTTGAAGTTGCCGTTTACAAATTGTGTTATCCATCTTAATCAAAGTTGAGCGATAGGGATTAGCGTTGGGTCTAAATACTTTAGGATCACTTAGGCTGGGATTACGGGCATAATCTAAATTGGTAAGAATCAGACAACGGTTACTATCCAGAGGGAATATTGTCTGTGTAGCTTTCATTTCAATTCTAGGGTCATTAGGAAACACACACTCTGGGGAATTTGGTGGACAAGCAGGGTTATAAATTGTGATTGGATGATCTGATACTATAAATTTAATCTTAGAGTTTTCTGCGTATACAATTTCTCGTACAGCCTCGACCCATATTGTACAGTGTAGTTGTCTAATACCTTGCATCTCAAAAAGCAGTTGATTATGTGTCAGATTGGGATACTTGGACTTTAACCAGGATAGGCCTTTGGGGGTACGGATCTTTTGAATATCAATATATTCAAAAAAATTCTTAAACTTATCATGCAGAATCTCAAATTCTTGTTCTGCCATGGCGTCGATCGCTTTTACGCCAGTATTATCAATTTCCCCAAAAAGATAACGTTCAATCTCGTCATTAAGAAATCCATGATAATGGGTAGTATATAAATCTTCCTGCCAAAAGCACTTACCAGGACTAAATGGCCAACGTACCGCATTAAGTGGCTTCTTCTCTCCATTGGGTAAGTCTATTAACGGCGGGCTAAGGTCAAGGTAACGAAATGCACTTTTATTAGAAGATAAGAATCTTTTTTGATACCATTCAGGGACGTAATGATTTCGACGAGTTATAGCCATACCAATGTGGTCCACACATATTTTCTTATTCTTAAATCTTAACAAAATTCTGACTTTTATTCCNNCATTAAAAAATCTGCCGCACTTTTTGGAATAATTGTAATTTGTTTAGATAAAGGATTAAATGTATCAGGTATTTCGACCTTCGGATTAATCATGCTAAGACGTCTCTCGCCAGAAGATGAAAGCCAATCTCGCAGGATCACGTTAATATGCTTATCACCAAAGCCATATCCAACACAACTAAGCTCACCTACAGAATTTAAATATTGCTTAAATAGTTCTAAAAACTCAGGTGGAGCAATTTGAGTAACCCTCTTGCTAAATTTATATATACCGGAAAGCAAACTTTTTCTTAAGAACTGTTCTACTCCCTTATCATCTAAATATACATTTTCATTAATGGCTCTCACCCTGGTACTTAAAACTAGATTATGATNNAATATCGACGGGATACTCCTAAAAATCGGCTGGACTAAAATTCCAGACCACAACATTTGACAGTATCTCGGTACTTAAAACTAGATTATGATTAATAGTATTAACTTTTTCCAGTTGCTCTACATAAGAAAGCGGATTTTCATTTATAGGAAGTATTTTAAGATAATTTAAATCATCTCCTTGGCCAAATATATCCAATGATCCATGTATCTTTAATAAATTAATCCCATATTCCCCTGATTCAAAGAATTTATATTGTCCTCTCTTGATATCTTCTCTGGATAGACGTTCAAAACTTAAGAAATTCTGACCTTCCCCCATCGTAGAACGCATTGAGATCCTTACAACTTCTTTAAAACCAGATTTAACAGGGATGGAAAGCCGGGCAGCCAGTAATTCAAGCACCAAATCATGGTTCAATGAAAATACCCAAAGAGGTCGAGATTCTTCAACCAATTTCTTTAAACCTTTAAAACCTTCTAAAACAGACATTGTATAAGATAAATTCTTTACCTGCGTTTCAAGTAATAACTCATACACAGAATCAAGCAAGAAACTATGTACAGCATGGATCTCTTCTCGTTTTTGCTCATTTCCTTCTTTAAGAAAATCATCTTCAAGACAACCAATGATTTGTTCATAGTGAATTTTCTCATTATCAAGCAATCCGTTTAATCTCAAAATAATTTCATCGCTCCAACCTTGACCTTGCTTTTTCCAATTTTGATTGAATCCTTTTAACTTGTCTTTTGTTAACCACTTCCTGATTACCGCTGTAAGTTGCCATACTAACGGCATACCACAATCGCATGATGCACCTGCGCCCAAGAATATTGCTTTCACGTATTTTCCTTATTTCTGAAATTTGTTCCGCTAAGAGAATACCCTATCAAATAAATACATTACTATTATCTGCTGGTCTATCAATCCCTCCAGCAAAAATCCCACAATTTCCCCCTTCCAAATCAAGTTCAATATCGCAAAGAATATACATAATTGCCAAAATAGTTCTTACGTCCTGGGTAATTCCTAATGGCCCTGTATGATCACAGCCATCAACAGGAATCTCTTCTGCCTTATTTTGGTAAAGACTCTCTATACCGGTTTTATCCATAAACGCACTTCCTTTAACCGTAAAATCTCTCAGGCCTTTCATTTCATAAAACTTTTTAATCCTTTGAAAAAAAACTGTTCGATTAGCTAGTGTATTTAATAATTTGATCGGAGGATAATCTGGATCAAGGTTCTTCATCTGTTCTATCTGGTACGGTGTCCATCTGCTTTTTGCTAAAGCTGGAAACCATTTCGCCAAAGAATTAGCCATTCCACCAAAATTGTCTCCTTGCTGTGGGGTAGCAACACCGATACAGCAACGACAGTTTAATAGTGGCTCTCCCTGAGTTAATGCGGCCCGTATGTCGAGACCGCCCATGCTATGACCAACCAAGTCAAACGGTTGGCTTTTACCGATGGCATTCCAAATTTTCTTTTTTAGAACTTCACCAAAATCTAAAAAACTGTTGCATTGACTCGTTTCCGCCGTGAAATCAACAAAGTACGCCATAGTAGGATTGGTAGCAACATTATCTAACCATCCTTCCATCGTATGTGTAATGGTATCTGACTTTTTCCACCAGCCACAACCCTCATCTGTCCAGCCGGGAACAAAAAAAACTGGCTGACTTAATGTAACTTTGTTTTTATTAAGCTCGTTGAGTTTATTTAACGCATTTTGAGTTTCAGATTCTTCAGTTAACATCAACCTCTCCTTTATTGGCATTCTGGCAGACTAAGGAGATTATCAGGAAGCTCCCCATCTGCTACTGTTTTAAGATATTTATGACCATAGGCGCTTCTGCCAATAATCACATTAACAGCTCTTCCCTGTTGTGTAACATAAAATGTCCATGTACCCTCCTCAATCCCTTTGATCGCATCTGGTTCATTAATTTTCCAACGACTACCATCAGGATTTAAGCCTCCTATAGATAAAATGCGCTCATGGGGGTTAAACCTCTTGCTCTTGTTGATACATTTAACTTCGTGGGCTGTTGCCATACTTCCTCCTAGGTTGACGGTTGTTCTTTTACGCTTACTGCGTAATTTATAGACAAAAAAATTTAATACCACTTCCGTACACGGGGATCGCTATAGCTGTCAATACCGTTGTGCTCTAGGACGAAATCATCGTCTGACGCGGCCAATAAACCTAAAGTTCCCAGCCTAATTTCAGCCGACTGCCTTGAGACATCAAAATTTGCCATTAATTCTTGAATCAAAAAACCGTGGTTACGTGATTTACAACGGATCTGTTTAACTTTTTCTCTAAAAATTAAGACTGGCATAAGCAGGGCCGCCGCTCCTCTGTTGGCCTGCCATTCAATAAAATTTTTTGCCTGAATCGGCTCAACCATATCTTCTTTAATATGATGATCAAAGCATCTTAGATGGCCGACATTCCCACCCTTATGAAAAAGCTTGGCATGAAACATAGCATGAAAAATTTCATGCGCACATGTGAAGCGAAAACGGCCTTTTGCCATCACCGAATCCCTTTGATGGTAAAGCGCGGCATTAATTTGAATAAGACGTGATCCGTCAGGATTAAATTTTGTAGCACCTAAAATAAAATTTGAAAAATCAGCTTCTGGGTCATACTCAATATTTTCCTTTGCCAGGGTTTCAATAAAGGAATCAAGGTTAATGGCGGGGTGGCTCATGTTAGTAGTGCCTTTGTGAAACCCCAGATACCGCTCTTCCATAGCTTCATCTATGTCCGCCCCGGTGCAAACAAGCCTACAACCATACAAACTTTCTTGATCATCGACCCATTGCATCATTTCTTCCCCTGCTCCTTATCAAGTTTTGCCGTGAGCTTCCCAACAATTGTTGGGTCTTGCTTGTACCCTTCCGCTATTCTTCTAAAAAGAACAGCAACTTCTGCTTCTTTGCTTATTGCATCTTCAATAAATGGATCGACTTTACCTGCCAAATTAAGCAAATCTTGAGGATTTATTTTCAAAACCTCAGCAAGCTGAACAATGATCTTGCCACCAGGGGGTTTACGATACCCCTGCTCAATATCATTCAGATAAGATATTGATATGGACTTTCCATCCTCATTAAGGATAGAGTCACAGACCTTACGTAAACTTAAACCGAGCCGTTGTCTCTCTTGCTTTATTTTCTTTCCAAATTCATTCGTCATACCTCATAAGCGTACAGCGTAAATCAAGAATTGTCAAATATTTTTACTAGATATTACCTACGCACTTATTAATATCCGCTGACTTGAATAATAATTCTTCCTTTAGATAGAGTGGATTATGTCGCTAGAATTGTTTCAAAACATGCCCCCAAACTCGTCACACTCTTCATCCAATTTTCGTAGTGCCGCAATAAAAAATTGTTATAAGTATATGTTTAGTCTTGCATATGATAAGATTCTTTCAATTACAACCCTTTACCAAAGGAGTTCTCATTATGCTACCAAGAAAAAGGCCGCTAAGAAGAAAATAG
>PLEQ01000284.1 GCA_003136475.1 Deltaproteobacteria bacterium | reverse complement strand
GAAGAAGTTTTTTCCTTCTGCAGTTCTTGTGACCGGACCTGATATCATCTTTCTCTGGGTAGCTCGAATGATTATGCTTGCCCATTACACGCGCCAGCAGCCCGCCTTTAAGGATGTTTATTTCAATTCCGTCATTTGCGATAAGCAGGGCCGCAAATTTTCAAAAACCTTAGGCAACGGTATTGATCCCCTCGTAATCATCGAAAAATACGGGGCAGATGCGACCCGCTTCACTTGTATAAGTCTTGCGCCACTAGGTGGTCGCGTGCGCATGGAGCCGGAAGATTTTACAAATGGCTACCGATTTGTGAATAAACTTTGGAATGCTTCCCGTTTTCTGAAACAGAAATGGAGTGATAAGAAAACGATCCGTGACTTTGCCGTAGAAGAGCTGAGCTTGCCCAATAAGTGGTTGCTAAATGCCTTACACGACGTCACGCGAAAAGTGAATGAGGGTCTTGAGAAATACCTCATTCATGAAGCCTGTCGTGATCTTTACCATTTTATTTGGCATAGCTTCTGTGATTGGGGCTTGGAAACAGCCAAAATTGATTTTGAAGCTAAAGACGGTGAGCAGACTTTGGCGACTTTACTCTATGTGTTTGAAGGACTGCTGCGACTCGCTTCACCTTTTATGCCGTTCGTTAGCGAGGAAATCTGGCAGGAACTGCCAAGATCCAAACATTGGGATCGTCCTCAAACCCTGATCATTGCAGAATTCCCCAAGCCGGAAAAAATTCCACAATTCGCGCAGGCTGCCGAACAGTGGGAACGTCTCCGCGCTATAGTTTCAGGAATTCGATCCATTCGGACACAAGCCGGGATCTCACCCAAAGAGAAACTCGATGTTTATATCAAGTGTAGCGATGAAATGGCGCACCTTGTTCAAACGAGTGAGCACTGGCTAGCCAAACTGGCGCAAGCGAAAGCCATCCACGCCTCCCCGACCCAGAACGCTGTGCGACAGAGTTTGACGGCCACCGGCAAAGAATGGTCACTTTACGTGCCCGTCGGCGATCTTATGGACATAGAAAAAGAGAAACTCCGTCTCGCCAAAGAAATTCAGAGGATTCAGAAAATTATCAGCAGTTTAGATAAAAAATTAAAAGATCCGACTTTTGTGGGAAGAGCCCCAGCAGAAGTGGTGGCCAGCACTCAGGAGCAGCTCGACAACTTGCACTCACAAGAGAAAGCTCTCGAAGAAAATCTCCTTTCACTCAGCTAAGTTTCTCTGGAAAGCTCAACAGCGCTCTAGGAAGCTCGCAATTTCAGCATAGTAGTCTCGCGTGTCACCCGGCGCTACGAGCAGGCGGGGGCTTGTGATGTTGATCTCTGAAATTTCTTCATGGATAAGATCCATACCGACAAAGATGACCCCGCGCTTGGCTAAACTTTCTCCGACGCGGTTCACTTTCTTAAGAAGCTCTGGGGAAGGTGCATACGCCTTAAGAATAGCGCCGGCTCGGGTATTGGCTAGGAACTGACCATTTTGGGGAACCTTGAGACACCAACTCAGGGCTTTGCCGTCAACCAGGAAGACCCTTATTTCGCCTTCGAAAATACCCTTGTCAAAGGCTTGAATCAGTTTAGGACGGGACCCCTGCTGCGTAGCTTCCTGCAGGATTTGATGGGCAGCAGCTTTGCCAATTTTGTGAAGCTCTATTCTGATAATATCCCTGCCTCCGAAAAGATGCAGAGGTTTGAGAATCGCATCACCTTCGCATTCATTTTCTACAAAATCCAAAAGCCGCTGCGGATGGGATGCGACGAGCGCTTTTTTAGATTCCGTGGGAAATTCTAAGGTGCCAAGTNNATTGATGATCTTGGCGTCTTTTGAGTGGTCAAGAAACCAAGTTGCTGTGAAATAGTCGATGTCGAAGGGGGGATCTTTACGCATATGAACCGTTTGAAAGCTATTGAGGTTCAAGTCCTCACTCTGGCCCAGCTTTAAGTGGTCGGCTTGAGCCGCAAAGTGGATCAAGCTCGCGCTGCAATGAGGCTCTTTGCCAGTGGCCCAGAAGAGGTCGCTGATCTGGCAAAAATAGGCAAGGTGGCCATTTTTCGACAAAGCGTGGGCGATCCGTAGGCTGGAATCGAGGCCTAGGTTTAGCTTTTCAACCGGATCCATGATAAATAGATGTTTTTGCCGCATCGAAAATCGGGCCTANNCTTGACATGGTTCCCAACAAAAAATTGGGAGGTGTGGATTGGAATATCAGCATGGGATCGGTCGTTCGTCAAGGAAAGTAGCAGCTTGGAGAGAGGAATGAGCTTTAATTTTATTGAAAAACTGGATCTAGCCAATAAATCGGTTTTCTTGCGTCTGGATCTCAATGTCCCCCTTGATGAGGCAGGCGAGATCACTGATATCACTCGCATTGAACGTAGCTTGCGGACCATTCAGTACGTTTTACAGTTCACAAATAAAATCGTTATTGCGAGTCATCTAGGGCGCCCCAAAAGTGGGCCTGAAGCGAAGTACTCTTTGGAGGCAGTGGGGAGCAAGCTTTCGGAACTCCTTAAGATTGAAATCGCCTTCGTTAAAGATTATGTGAAGGCACCCGTTGACCAACTGATCCAACAGCTCGGTAAAAATCGGATTATATTACTCGAAAATCTGCGATTTTTTCCGCAAGAAACCGCCAATGACAAAGGCTTTGCTGCGACTTTGGCCAAAGGTATCGATTACTATATCAGTGATGCTTTTGGTGCCGTTCATCGGGCGCATGCCTCAGTTGCTGCATTGCCGGAACGTTTTCCGAGCCAAAAAAAAGCCATCGGTTTCTTGTTGCGGGAAGAGTTGAAAGCCCTTGACCAGCTGCGCGATACCGTTCAAGCCCCATTCACGCTTGTTATCGGGGGGGCTAAAGTAAGCGACAAAGTCGGTATCCTTCTCAATTTGATCGATAGTTGTAATAACATTTTGGTGGGTGGCGCTATGGCCTATACTTTCCTTAAGTATCAAGGCAAAGCTATCGGAAATTCGCTTTGCGAGCCCAATGCCGAGCGTCTGCTCCAATCGATATTCAACAATGCCAAGGCCAGAAAGGTGAGTATCTATCTACCTGATGATCATATTTGTGGCAAGAGCTTGGAAGATACGCAAACACGCATCTGCGAAGGAGACATTCCCGACGCCTGGATGGGTCTTGATATCGGGCCGAGAACTATAGAGCGTTATAAAAATGTTCTTCTCAGTTCGAAGACTGTGTTTTGGAATGGGCCTCTCGGTGTGTTTGAACGTCCCGCTTTCCGTCAAGGAACCTTAGCGATCGCTCGGACTATTGCGGAAACAGACTGCTTTTCAGTAGCTGGTGGTGGTGATTCCGTGGCCGCCATCAATCTTGCCGGTGTCGCCGACCGTTTCAGCCACATTTCAACCGGCGGGGGAGCTGCTCTGGAATATTTGGAAGGGAAAACTTTGCCCGGGCTCAAGGCCTTAACCATTTGAGGAGCGAGCTCATGCGAAAAACTCTGATTGTGGCGAATTGGAAAATGAATAAACCGGTGCAAGATTTTCCTGACTATCTTGCCGTTCTGAGGGAACACGCCCATTTTGATACGCGCAAAGACCTTGAACTGGCGCTCGCTCCTGCCTACCCCTATCTGGCAGAAGCTCAAAGCCGGCTCGCAGGCACAGGCATTCACCTTTGCGCGCAAAATATGCACGAGGCTGCAAAAGGGGCCTTTACCGGCGAAGTCTCTCTCGCCATGTTGAAGGAATTTGGGGTATCGAGGCTTATCCTAGGTCATAGTGAGCGTCGGC
>PLEQ01000183.1 GCA_003136475.1 Deltaproteobacteria bacterium | reverse complement strand
CTTAAAAGCTTCATGCCGAGCGGCTTGGGCTCGTTTTCAAGCTAGCGCCACCAAGTCCCGTCGCCTCTTAGCTCCTTTGTATGACTTAAGCTCTTCCTCTCGCACGTCTCATAGTATCTTAATACGCACTCTCTAGAATCGGTCACCGGAACCGGGATCCTATTGGTGGGGGTGTACATGCTATTGGGTCAGAAGCGTATCGTGTCTTTTCTTTTGAGTTTGGCATTCCTTTCCGCAGGGGTTTGCCATGCGGCTGCTACTACGGACTTAGCGGTGGATCAGCAAGTCGAGTTTGAGCTTGCTGACAATGAGACTATGGGCGCTCTTCTCAATGAAGACGCCGCACTTCTATTAGAATCCGATGAGCCAGAACTTTCAACACGAGATATCAGGCGTCTGAATCGTAAAGCGGATCGAACAGATCGCTGGCGGCATTACAAGAGTACTCGCCTCAAAGAGATCGTGCGCTGGGTTGACCTCCGGGGGGGCCAATATGTCTTGGGTTATGGCATCGACAAGGACACGGGCCGAGAGGTACCTTTTGCGGTCTACGACAAGACTTTTCCACGTCCTATCTACGGACATTTTTGGCAGAGCTTAGTCCTGAGCACCAGCGGAATTGGCGACGCTAATCTGGGGGGACTTGCCAATGAGTTTGAGAAGCTAGCCAAGCATCATCGTCAGGACAAAGCCGGGAAGTACGTCTATGAACTCGTCTTCGGTGAAAAAGGTGGCAACGTATTTCCGGTCGATTGGTGGAAAAAAGAAGACCTGCACTGGATGCCGGGCAAAGCTCCTGATGTGAACGGGATTGCCCCCGAACGCATCCCACTCAGCGACCTTGACTTAGACGTGGGGCCTGAAAAGGTCCGCGAATTCCGTAAGCGCTTCAAGCGTCTCTTCGTCCACTTCCACAAGACTCTGAATGATGAAGACGACACCGAGGATGACGCAAGCGTCCAGTCTACGCCAACGCAAGAAATTCATCGCAAACATTTGGTTTACGATGCAGAATTTGTCCAACAAGCTGACGGTACGTACCGACTCATCGTCGCTCGTGAAAAACGCGCGCTACCACCCACCAAAGTGATCGATCTTAAAGCCAAGTTCTCGAGCTTACCACTCGCCCTGGCTTGGGCGGTTATGACGCAAGCTTCCAAACAGTTGGTAAACTATATTCATATCACGGAACTTGCACGTTTTTCGTATGCGGTCTTTGAACGCTTTTTCAATCTCGTGGAAGTCATCTACCTAACCCGTCATGCCATGGCTCTCAATATGGTCATGGAAGCGATCGAAGGCAATCCGGCTTCGCCGTTCCATGGCGTCCTCAGCACGGACCAACTGCAAGACGCGGTGACCTACTTGCGACGTTCGTCAACGATGCTGTCCGATCTTATTTATAACTTATTCTCGAGCAATTGGACCTTAGCTGAAAAGTACATCCGCAATGCCGAAAAGGCCCGTGAACGCAGTCTGGCTTTTCTGGAACGGCATAACTACACAGTTTATCAGTTTGCCAATAGTTACTACGCCCTGGGTGTGCGAAAAAACGCAGAGGGCGATGTCAGAGAATTGCGTGTTTTCTCGCTGATCAAGAGTCGGGTCTTGCGTAAACGCCCGCATACGGTTGTCGATTTTCTGCATCCGCTGCGCGAACGCATCAAACGCAATATCTTCGAAACCGGTTTGATCGCTTCCGCGTTTTTACCACTACCCGTTCCGTTTCTCATTTCCTTGGTGAGAATTTTTTACAAGGAAGTTTTTATTCGTGAGATCCATCGTCGGCAAATGGTCGAAGCGGGTTTCCGGGCCCACCTCAATCACAACTATAAGGACCTCACCGATGCCTTGGAAAAAGAGGGGTATTCCAAAATTGAAGCAAAAGAACATGTGAATAGAGCCTATGACATCATCTATAAGCGCGAATTGAATCCTATCGACTTGCGTCGACAAGACGAGGCAGAATATACGCGTCGAGTCGAGAAATGGATAAAGAATCGCGAACCGGACTACGAGCCGATTCAAGCCAATACCATGGATCTTTAGTCCTCAGCGGAACTTTGCCGGACCATGCGCCCAGCGGCTTGGACCCAGAGTTCGGCTTCATTTAAACAGGGAATCAATAGGAGCTCCTCTCCCCCGAGCGCTTGCCAAGTCGCGCGTGCGCGGATGCGGATCTCCTCCAAAGTCTCCAAACAATCTGCAACAAATGACGGACAAACCACTGCGAGCCGTTGAATACCCTTTTGCCGAAGTTCGACTAGGAGCTCATCAAAGTAAGGTTTGATCCAAGGTCGTGAACCGAGTCGCGATTGAAAGCCTACGGAGTAGTCGCGAGCTTGGATTTGCAAAAGTTGCACCAGCTCTCGCACCGTAGCAAAACACTGAGCCCGGTAGCACAGACTGGTCCTTGCCTCAACCGTGCAGGAGTGTTTTGCGCAGGAGCCCGCACAACCACTTTTTTGGATGTGGTGTTGGGGAAGGCCATGAAAACTGAAAACGAGATGCTCCCATTTTTGCGTATGCGCTGCGTTCTGAATACGTTCAGCAAAAGCACTTAGGAAACCTGGGTCTTGAAAAAAAGGCGCGATCACCCGTGTGATGGGCACGTTCCAGTCACGACTCACCACCCGCATGGCCTCAGCGAGCGCACTAGCCGTCGAGGAAGCCGCATAGTGGGGATAGAGGGGGAAGATCACCAGCTCCGTGCAGTCCTTCAGCTCTTGCCAGGCCGAGGCTATGGAAGGTTGACCGTAGCGCATGGCGTAGACGACTTTATAAGTTTCCCCAAGCACGTGCTGCAAGCGTTCGCGAAAGGCCAGAGTGTGGGTTCGTAAGGGTGAGCCCTGTGAGGTCCAGATTTTTCTATACGCTTGCGCCGAGCGCGCGGAACGCAAGGGGAGTATCAGAAAATGGAGAAGCAAAAAACGCGAAAAGCGCGGCATATCCAGGACGCGAGCATCGGACAGGAATTGACGAAGATCCNNTCGAACTCCGAAATACGTCGGCGCCTCAGGCGTGCCGGTATTGATCAGCAGCACACCGATAGTTTTGGGAACTTTTGCTTTAGGAAGAGCCACGTAAGAGCCAAGTTTTAAGTTCGAGAAAAAGTTTCTCGGGATTCTTAGCCGTCAGAATGTCTTGGTGTCCAGTGTTTTTTAGAATGACGAATTGTTTGTCCGGTGAACTCACGCGTTCAAAACCATAAGTTCGGATGGTCTGCGGGTGGGTAATTTGGTCCAAGTCGCCTTGCAAAAAGAGTATGGGCAATTGGAAGTGGGCCAAATCCTCTGTAAAATGACTCAAGGCTCGCTTACGCGACGCCATACGTTCGTAACGCGGATGCAAGTTCAACACGGTCATGACGGATTCCAAGCTCTCATCGCTCGAACCACGCGTCAAGGCAAGGTGGAGCGCTTCCGGATCGGAGTTTGCAAAATGAAAACTTGGCGTCAGCCCTACCGCCTCCAAGAATCGCAAGAAAACGCCAACGGGCGCAACGGTCGGTAAAAAACGCACAAGGGAGAGTTGCCGCGTCGGGAGTGCGTTCACGAAGGGCTGTATTTTTGTGAGAGCAAGTTGCGCTGTGACTCTGTCGAGAAGGGGATAAATCCAGGTGCGCAAAGCATCCGCACTCGGTAATTTCGCTCGTCTCGGCCATTTGAGCTTGAACAGGCCTGCGATGCTCACGCACGAACGGACCTGTAAAGTATTTTGCTTCGCGTGCTCGGCGTCCGGCATAAACTCGCCATCCGCATTTTTGATATAACCGAGTAAAAAGGCCATCAGGATCGTGACACCAAAACTATGGCCGACATAGTGTATGTGTTGGTACTGAGGGAGCAAACGTCGATGAAATTTCGGCAACTGTTGGCAAACCATCTCTGCAAACGAGGCATCTTGAACGGATACCGTAGCTTTGCGACCTTGCTTTGCCATCACAAAACTCAACACATAGACATCAAAACCTTCTTGCGCTATCCTCTTAGCTAGCGAGTAACCCTTCTTTTCAATCTGATACCAGTAACCATTCTCAATGAAGGCCGTAGTCATAACAACAGCGCTGGTAGGCGATGGGTGAATGCGGTAGCTATCGACACGGAGGTGACGAAACTGACCCGGGTAGCTGATGTGGGAACTTTCGATTTTCAAAGTTAAGTTCCTTGTTTGAGAACTATCCTTAAAGAAAGGTCGCTAGTGAATAAAAAGCTGCTCTTATTTTTACTAGGCCTCTCCCTTCTAGGCGTCCCCCTTGTTTCGGCAAAGACCCCTGCACCGCCGCTCGCTTCGGACGCAGCTCCTATTTTCAATATAACGAAAATTTTGAGCGTTACAATTGATTCTTCCATAAATCCAGCAACTTACAGCTATTTGCAAGGCGAGTATGCCCGCGCCCAGCGCGAGAGTTATCAAGCGGTCCTCATCAAACTCAACACACCAGGGGGACTGGTTTCCACGACGAAGGATATTCTAACTTTAATGGGAGAGAGTGAGATTCCTACCTTCGTCTGGATCACTCCCGAAGGTGCTTCCGCCTCCAGTGCCGGTGCGATTCTGGCAAGTGCTGCCCATGTTCTTGCAATGTCTGCAGCTAGCAACATCGGCGCAGCGACACCCGTCGAAATGGCCAAAGATATTCAAGGTGGCGACCTGCGCAAAAAAGCCATCAATGACCTCGTCGCTTTGGTGCAAAGCCTATCCGAATCCCGAGGCCGCAACGCTAGCCTCTTTGGCAAGATGGTCGCTGACGCTGCCTCCTACGGAGCCCAAGAAGCCCTTCATAGTAAACTTATCGATTTTATTGCGAGCTCGGAAGCCGAATTCATACAAAAAGCGAACGGCGCCCTCATCACGATCAAAGGCAAGAAAGTTCAACTCGCAACACAGGCCTCCACGCTCGTCAGCAGCTATGATATGGATCTTGGTCAGAAGCTTTTAAATATTCTAGCCAACCCTAACCTTTCCTATGTGTTCTTTCTCATCGGAGCAGCGCTCATCTATTTGGAATTTCAATCGACCGGCATCATCGCTGGTTCACTCGGAGTCGCCTGTCTCATACTTGCTGGCATCGGTTTCCAGGTTCTACCCTTGAACTTTGGTGCCCTCGGCCTTCTCATCCTGGCTTTCATTATGTTCATACTGGAAACTTACTTTACGAGCCACGGTTTGTTGTCTCTGGTCGGTTTGGGAGCACTGGTCATCGGATCGCTGTTTTTGTTTCGGACGGATCAAGCTTATATCAGTATGAGTCTGTCGCTGATCCTAACGGCTGTCATGGTCATTGCAGCTTTCGTGTTTGCGAGTCTATACTACGTGCTGCGTGAGCGTGCTCAGCAGAAGATACCTGCGAGCTTCAATTCCCTCATCGGAAAAGAAGCCCTCGTACTCAGTATTCTGTCCAAAGACGACAATGGTGCCTATGTCTATCAAGTTAAAGTAGCGGGTGAGATTTGGCAGGCCAAATCCGAACAAGTGTTTCAAGTGGGGGAAAAATGTACGATTAAAGGTGAAAGCAAGGGACTCAATCTACTCATTTGATCTTAGAAATTTGATGATTCGAAAGGACCTATGATGATTTCGTTGGTGTTTGGTATCGTGCTTGTCGCTGTTTTACTCTTCAATACCGTTAAAATTCTTAATGAATATGAGCGTGCGGTTATTTTTCGCCTCGGTCGCTACACCGGCATTCGCGGCCCGGGCTTGATTATCCTGATTCCGGCAGTCGAAAAAATGCAACGCGTAGACTTGCGGACCGTGACCATGGACATCCCCTCCCAAGACATTATCAGTCGTGACAACGTGACTTTAAAAGTCAATGGTGTTGTGTACTTCCGCGTCGACAAACCGGACAAAAGCGTGATCGCAGTTGAAGATTACCTTCACGCTACGGGACAGATTGCGCAAACGACTCTGCGCTCGGTGATTGGACAGTTTGAACTTAACGAAATTCTTTCCCAACGTGAACAAATCAATGTCAAACTGCAAGCTATTTTAGATGAGCATACGGAACCATGGGGAATCAAAGTTTCAGCAGTTGAAGTCAAGGCCATTGATTTGCCAATCGAGATGCAAAGAGCTATGGCTAAACAGGCCCAAGCTGAACGCGACAAACGTGCAAAAGTTATTTCTGCGGAAGGCGAATTAGAGGCAGCCAAGAAACTGGCAGAAGCGGCTCATATACTCGACACTGAGAAGAACGCAATCGTCCTCCGCTACCTTGATACCATGAAAGAAATCTCGGTCGGTGAAGGCAAAACTACCACCTTCTTCCCTCTGCCCATCGAGTTCCTCACCAAAGCCCTCAATCGCCCCTAAAGTGCGATTCGGGTTTGTGAGGCTTTCAATTTAGGCTTCCACCCAGGTTCGACTTGGCGGAGAATTTCCTCTTTCACTTGTGTCAGGCAACGTCCAAGACCATTTCTCAAGAGCGGCATCGCAATGATACTAGGAATGTACTTTTTAGTTTTAGCTGTGAGATCGTAAACCACACTGACGGAGTCCTTCTCCTCGCTAATATTCCAAAATCCAGTGTAGAGATCAAAGTCCTGCTTAGACATATCTTCAAATTCAATGCCCGTATACTTGGTTTCATGCGTCTTCAACACAACAGCTAAGGTAACCTTAAAAACCATAAAGATCTCGGCTTGCGCTTGCTGTGCAACCATTAAATCATCCCCATTACGACTGAGCACCTTGCTCTCCTTCACAATACTCATAAAGACCTTAAAGCGTTCGTAGCCAGAAAGGACTTTCCAGACTGTCATCGTGGGGGCCTGTACTCCAAACTTGCCAATAACATGGTATTTATCGTTAGTTTCTTCAACTTTCACAAAGGGGGCGGACTCGCCTTCAGCAAAACATAAAAAAGAAGAAAAAGCCCATACAATAACCGCTGTTCTAAGACCTAAGCTCTTCATTTCTTCCCCTCCTTTGCCTCGGTGCCTATCGGCGACAGAGCTGAATCCCTTAGTGCACAGGAACCCGGAAAAGACTCAAGAGGCTTAGTTGTATGGGAAATTAAAGAAGCTTCGCCCGTGCCTGCGGAAAGGAAGGAACCGGTGAGAGCAAACTCGAAGCGGTGCTAACCCGGTGTTTTGATTTCGATACTGTTCAAGAAATCCACAAACGCCTCAAATTCTTGATTAACTTTAGAACAACCTCGCTCCAATTCCAGATCGCTTAAGGTCTCCGCTTCCAATTCCAAAGCGTTACAGGCCTTGGAGAGCGCAATAGCACCAAAACTTGCACACGAACCTCTCAGGTAATGCGCCAGTTCGCGCAATTC
>PLEQ01000195.1 GCA_003136475.1 Deltaproteobacteria bacterium | reverse complement strand
GGTTACACGGTCCGGTCTTCAAACATGTAGATGGAAAATTAGAAGAATCTAAGGTGGTCCTTTACTTCACAAGACCCGACCTTCAAAAGCTAAATTCCGTAAATCTTGAAAAAGTCGAGCCGTGGATGAAAATCCATGGGCACGGTACGCGACGTAAAGTTCCGCTAATCAAAAGGCTTGACTCGGATTCGTTCGAAGTCACTAATATTTTCTTTACGATGGGTGGTCCTTGGGNNAAAATTACCGCAAATGTTGACGGCCAAGAAGACACGTTGGAATTCGAAGTGGAAGTGCCTTACTAAGAACCGCTCCGTCATTACCACGCCGTAGGCCGAGCTACGAGGCCGAAAGGCGCTCAGGTGATCTCAGTGAACTTAGCAATCCAGGACCTACAGCTGCATGAGTTTTGCCTCTACGAAATCTTTTACTATTCTTTCCATCGATAAGACCAACACTTGAAAATCTAAGCCTATATAAGTTTAATTTTNNGTTTAGGGATATTTTTCCGTTCCTTATTTTTATTTTTTCTATAGGTCCAGTTACGAGGGGATTTTCGCAAGAGATTCAAAATTCGGTTGAGATTCCGTCCAGAGGGCGTTGCTATTGGAGCACAATTTCAGACAGCTGTTATTGCTCAGGAGACTTCGGCGCATGTCAATCGAGAGGCGATCTCTGGGACTGGCGAGTAGGGAAATGTTTTTCGAAAGAAGCCCACGATTGTGCTGAAATTCAATCAATCTTGACTTGTATGGAAACCAAATATTGCGAGGTTTCGCATAATAGATATTGTGTCCCCAAAATCGATAGGTATGCAACCTGTAAAAGCGTTACTGAGAAACGTCTTTGCGATCATTATATTTTCTGCGAGTGGGATGGAGAGGGCTGCGACTGGAAGATGATTGTCGGTGACTCTTGCGACGATAGGAATCTTAATCAATGTCAAAAATTTCCAGGCTGTGTTTGGGAAGCGGGTGTTGGTTGTTTAGGAAGCAAAAAGAATGCTTTCCAGGAAATGGGAGCTTCTTTGATTTCTACAATTCTGTTTTATCAGCAACCTTTATTGGCTATCGCTTTATCCTACTGGACAGCTATGGCTAGCTATCACACAGCAGATTTGAGACATACTTTGGCAAGGGTTAGACACGCGAACTATCCTAATCCTCCTTTCAATCTGGTTTTGTGTCTTCAACAACAGAAAGTCATTGGTCCTTCTATTCCCAACGAGTTGATAGAAATGATTGTAAAGGGATTACCGAACTGTCCTCCACCAGCGTTTAATCACTACCTTAAAAACGAAATTGTTCACAATATGAAAGTAGAAAAGACCATTTTTGGTCTCTATAATTTCATAATTTATATTTTCCCGACGCTTCATGAATTTTTTTCTGAGCAGTTTAATGCCTGGTCGGCGCCTGAAAATGCTGATTTACCCGCTGAAAGCTAAGATGGTCTAATGGAACTTAGTCGCTAGTTTGAGCTTGCTGCACTAATTTTCTGTTCTAAAGTGAGAGTGCATTGCCGAAATTGGTTTTGCAGGGGAATAAGCGTGTTGCTTACGTAGGCAGCCGCGTTGTCGAGAGGATTTGTGGTGTTGCTCGCTACACTTGTTCCGGTCTCCGTGCCGACGCCCGTATCTGTTGTTTTGCTGGGTGTTTGATCATTCGCTAGAGCAAAATTGGCAGTGACGGTCGTAGCAAGTCCACCGCCTAAGAGTACCAGGCCTGCAGTCAAACCGATGTTGGCAGTTTTGATGCTGCTTTGAGCTTTTACGAGAGGTTCATCGATAGTTTGTATTTGGTCCTTCACTTGCGCCAGTTTTGTACTGCTTCCTGCACTGGGGTTTGCGTCTAGCGCCGTGTCCTGTTTGATTGTATTGATCAAAGCAGCTTTATTAACTTCTGATATCTCAAGGCTATTGACCACTGCTAAATCCTGCGATTTACTAGAGCCAGTCGGAAACTGATTCACGATACTTTGCAAAATAAAGGTACGTCCGCCTTCAAGGTTCACCCAACCTGCCAACTTCGCTGAGCTGATAGCTACAGCCATCATGCCGCCGACTATGCTTGCAATACCCAAACTAAAAAAAGTCCACTTGGCCGCAACAGCAGCTGTGGAGCTCGTGCTCCCGGTGCTGGTCTTGGTATCCGTTGCCGTACTGCTTTGCGCCTGGCTTGTAAAATTCTCATAGATGGGTTGGAGAGCGTCTGGGTTGGCATTGATTTCACCCACATAAGGTGCACCAAGATTTTGAAGGTTAGCCATGCTATTGATGCCGTCGCGAACAGCGGCTTGCACGCAAGCGTCTGTGCTCACGGCGCCTCCGGCTAATTGCAAGCCGGCTTTGTTCGTTAAGTCTTGCTCGATAGCTTGCGCCTGCTTGATAACAGTGGTTCCCGAATCATAAAGCTGCTGTAGCAGACCGAAGCATTCATTGAATGTTGTCTGCACATCTTGCAAGGCTGGGTAAACGTTCGCTTGCTGTTGGTAGAGGTTGGATTCCGTTAAATCCGTTCGGCACCCTAAACTATTGCAAGGCATAGCATTGATCTGGTAAGTACCGGCGCTCAGATTAGGCACCCAGCGTATAATTCCTGAGGGCACATTCTGCGTTACTTGCGACTGCGCATCGGCCATCGATTGAATCGTAAAACGTACATAGCCCCCAGCGTTGTCATTGACCGTGGCTGAGAGTGTCAGAAAGCTGAAAGGTAGAGAGGGAAAGGGTTGTCCGGCTTTAATCGTTAACTGACTCATCGCCAGGTTGGCGAGGGCANNCTACAGAAACTCCGGTGCCAGTGTCTGTCCCGACCAACTGGGTTCCATTACTCGTGCAGCTGGCATTGGAAAGAAGGGCTCCGACGGGGAAGGGCGTATGCTGCGGGGCGTTGGGATTGCGCGCGCAAAAAGCCAGAAAAACAAAGAGAGGTAGAGTGTTGAGTAATTGTCTTCGCTTGGTCATTGCCCATACTTCAAAGAAATTCCAGCCCAGCCTGGTATCGGCGCTTTGGCGCAAAAAATTAGACTATTTCCACTCTCTTCCTTTCTTCGCTGCTTATATTTACTAGGCCCCGGGGATTGACAAAGGCAGTCTCGATACCTAAACTGGGCGGATTTTACTAGCAAATGTGCCCCAATCTGTTCAGGGAGGATCATTATCTTGTTTCGATATTATTATGTAATCTTGATGTCCCATGTTCTCGTTATGGGTTGCAGATTTGAAGACCGGGTTCGACCCTCTGTTCAGACTTTTCAAAATCGGACCTATTCTCCTACTTACTACAAGGACGATCTTGTGATCGCCCTTACCGTAGAAGAGAAGGAACGAAGCAAGAGTTTGTACAAAGTCCTTGTTATTAGTCAAAAAATTTACGTGAACTCCGTTCCCTCGTTCATGATAGATTTTAAAAAAGGTCTTGAAGCTAGAGGCTGGTATATTTTTGATGCGGATAAGATCAAAAATTCTCTTAAAGATGACCTTTATGCAGCTACAGGTATCGATCGCTATCCAGATATCATTGTGTTCTATAATGCTGAAAAAAAGTACTTTGAAGATTGGTCGCAGCTCTTTAGTCAAGAAATGAAAAAGAGCGTTCTTATAACTTGGGCAGATGAAGTTCAGCATGAACATATCGTTGCTGGTTTGCGAAGTTCTATGGCAGATGCCATATTTGCTCGTTACCCCCATGCAACGCAAAACCAATTGGAGCCATTACAGCNNAGGCCGGAGGGTTTCCATATACCTCACGCTGCGACCGATAACTTCTTTAGAGAAATTCGTGATGACAAAACGGAAACGGTTCTCTTGTCCGGTGCTATGGAACCGGCTTTTTACCCGCTGCGTATCGAAGCCTCCCGTCTCCTTGCCTTAGGTAATAAGTCGATCGTTCAAAGGAAACATCCCGGTTATCAGTTCATGCTCGACCCGGAGGCAGAAGCACGTTCTTACGCTGATGAAATTTCCAAACATCTTATAGCTATCAGCGGCGGATCTTTACCACCAGCCGTGCCAGCGCCTTTTGTGCTGGCTAAACACTTTGAAATCCCGGCTGCTGGGACAGCATTACTCACCGATGAAGAAATGATCCCTTATTTGCGTGAGCTTGGCTTCATACCTTTTAAACATTACATCCCAACTCAAAGAAATCAATTAGCGGAGACTATAGCGTACTGGTTGCATCCAGACAACCGTGCTGAGCTTTTGGAGATCACGCAGCAAGGTCAAAAGCTCGTTCGTGAATTTCATCGAAATGAACAACGTATCGAGACTTTCAATCGCATTGCTGTCAATAAATTCCATCAAAAGAATTCTAAAAAAGAAGAACAAGGTTATTCTCAACAAGAGGAATAAGGTTAAAATTATGTATAGATTTTTTGCATCCTTCACGCTTAGTTTTCTTGCGCTGAACCTCTTTAGCGGTTGTCAATGGGATAACAGTAAGCTCGCCGAGAGGAAAATACAGGTTATTAGCGGTGATATCCTCTTAGGGAAGGATACGGGCGCTGTCAAAGGCTTCTACGAGCATGTTTTCATGAACTATCAAAATCGGCCGCGGGTGGCTATTTTCAGCAATGGTGATGAGGAAGCGCCCAAAGATTTTAAAGGTGTTTATGTTTTTTTAGATGGCGAATCTGGCAGCCTTTCTGAAAAACAAAGGAAATACTTAGACCGCATGCTCTATCTTGGCCCAAGTCCTACTCATTCGGGGGCTAAAAAATCGTTCTATTTGCCGTTTGCAAGTCTTCATTTTTCGGAACGCCAAACGGCAGATCCTCTCGCACTCATGAAACCCGCGATTACGGATGAAGATCCCGTCAGAACAAGGCCTTTCTTTGCAGCTTATCTTGTCGGCAATTGTGTCCCTTTTCGGGAAGCGATGTACAACGAGCTCGTCGAAATGGCAAAAAAAGAAAACCTTGGTGAAGTTCATGCTCTTGGCAAATGTCACGGCAAATATCCTGAAACATCACGACCTACAGCCAAAGAACGG
>PLEQ01000334.1 GCA_003136475.1 Deltaproteobacteria bacterium | reverse complement strand
AACTAAAGGCATGGGGTGATTGGCTTGTATGGAAAGGTTTTCAAGTCGTCAACAGAAAAAGTCATCGAAACTATTAAACCACGGGCGGCGGCCTTCTGTCGCTGTTGTTTCTAAAAGCCTTTGTGAAGTTATTTGTATGAATTGTCGAAAACGAACTTGATGCTCTCGCTAAAGTCCGATCGTATTTTGAAGGGGCTTCCGTTCAATGAGCAATGGATCAAGAATAGTCTCATTTAGAAATGATATAGTTTTATCCNNCGCTAGAAATGATATAGTTTTATCCCTTCGCACGCGCATTTTAAGGGACGATGTTTTTTCTTAACAAGAAGTCGTTCTCTGCCGTACAGGAACTGTGGAGACAAACGGTTAAAGAAAATTAAAATGCTTGACGAAGACACAACAAGTCAGTAGGTAGACTTTGATCTTTATTAGCCGGGTCTGAAAAGCCGTGCTCAACATAGGCCAGTGAAATGGTTCTTCCTCGCGTTTGAAAAACGCACATGACCGCTTGTGAAAAAGTTGTCGTAATTTCCGCAAGAAACAAAAAATAGAAACATTTGACGAAGTTGGTTCCTATTGCCTAGGAACTGAATATATNNCCATCAAACAAACCTAAAGAGACTGGAGGTCTTTGTGTCCGCAGCGGGTGAACAGGAAAAAAATGCAAAATCGTTTGATTTTGAGAGGGCTAGTTTCCATTTGCGTGAACTTGAAGATAGTTTTCGAATGTCGTCATTGCGATCGCCTTTCGAAGTGCTCATGAAATCGGAAAGGAATTCCAATAAGACGCATTTTCATATGGTTTCATGGAGAGAGAACGGCTCTGGCGAATTTGCACTTTTCCTCTCAGTTGAAGAAAGCCAAGTTCAGGGAACGTTAGTAGTTCCGCCGAAGATCATTGAGTCCCGGCCTCTCCTGTCCGCATCAGGGGCAGCCAGACTGCTTGCCTATCAAAATATATATAAAATTAAGAAAGCGTCTGAACAACGCTCACAGGTTTGGGAGCATTTTCTTGAGGAACCCGATGTAATTTCGAAGGACCTGCGGTCAAACCTTTTCGAAAACTCCTATTCAATCCTATGTTGAGCGAGAAGGCTAGCTAGCTCCGCAACGCGACTTTCAGGCAAGGAAGTCAAGATATCTCTATCTAAAATCGTTAGAGAAATTTACGACCTTGGAGGTCGGGGCGATTTTAGAATTGATGTAGATCGAGAGNNCCCCAAAACGGACCTAACGCTCCCGTCGTAAATGGACTTGAAATATATTTAACCGATGACTTCGATGATATTGCAGTTTGCATTTTCGACATAGATGCTCTTGACTTCGATTCCATTGAGGGGGATCCAATATCCCTGGATTGTTTGAATGACGACCTACTAGAGAATGCGCAGGCTATTTTACCCCTAGTGTGTTCCGAACTACTGGCTGCTTGCTTTCCTGATCTTATTGCCTCGTTGGAAAAGGACAAGATGGGCCGGCTTTCTAAATTGAATATCTTTCGAAGCTCAAACTAAAACCAATCGATACAGACTGGAGTTCGTCATGAAATTAAGCAGAGACTTGATAAAAAACTTACTATTTATAGATATCGAGACCGTTTCGCAGCAATCGGAATATTCGGATCTATCGGAAAGTGAAAAGAAGTTTTGGGATAAAAAATCTGCCTATGATACCGAAGAAAAGACCGCGGAAGAAAACTATGGAAGAAGCGGTCTCTTCGCTGAGTTTGGCAAAATTATCTGCATTGGCGTGGGAGGAATAGCCCTCGAGGGCGAAAAGAAGTCTCTCTTTTACAAAGGGTTTTTCGAGAAAGACGAACGCAACATCCTGACTTCCTTTGCTAGGTTCCTGGAGGAGCAGGAAAAGAAAAGAAAGAGCCCGATCACCCTTTGCGCTCACAATGGAAAATCGTTCGATTTTCCGTTTATTTGTCGTCGTATGATTGTAAATGAAGTTGAAATTCCGTCCTGCCTCGCAATCCATGGGAAGAAGCCCTGGGAAATATCGCACATAGACACAATGGAGCTTTGGAAATTTGGGGACAATCGACACATGGTAAGCCTCGACTTGCTGGCGTCAATATTAAGACTGCCGTCTCCGAAAAAGGACATTGATGGGTCGGATGTGCATTCTGTATACTGGAAAGAAAATGATCTCGTTCGAATTGCGAAGTATTGCAGAAGTGATGTTCACACTCTTGCAAACGTCTTTTTGAAATTCTCAGGGGAAAAAGAGATTGATGCACAGGACATCATAGACCGGGAATAGTACCGAACTACTAGACATAACACTAATGAGTGTGCTGCATCACCAACCGGCAGTACGTCGAAATAAGCTTCATCGTTTCAATTGACGAACTTTGTCCGTCAGCCAATCTGGGTGACCCCACTACGATAGAAAGCGCTTTCGCCCTCGAAATTGCGACATTCATTCTGTTTGCGTCGAGAAGGAATCTTGCTCCTCTTGGGGCATCTTCTAAAGTTGACGAACACATCGACGTTATAACGATTGCGGCCTCCTGTCCTTGAAATAGGTCTACCGTCCCAACTCTTGCCTCTTTTGGTAACGCGTTCTTAAGGAGTGCAACCTGATGATTGTATGGAGCNNGAGCCACTATGAGGATATCGTCTAACGTGATACTCCGCTTTTCCCCTTTCCCATTGATCCACTCAGATTTTAGAAATTGCTCCACTAAGGCGGTGATAGATCTGATCTCTTCCGATGAGGAATGACTATTTCCGTCATGTTCAACTGGGACAAAGAGGAGCCCGGCTTGCTTACCAACACTCAGGAGAATTTTCTGTCTCGAAGTTTCCGCAACGGAATGCAAACGCCCCTCGTAGAACTCCTCACTAATAAAAGAACAAATTTCTGGCTGCATTCTATAAGTTTTGTCTAAGAAAATCCCAAAATCAGGAGAGACCGTTTTGCTTCCGTTCGTTAAGTACACCAATGCCGAATGTCCACTCTCTCCGGGATGAGCACCTTTAATCGGCTGTTCAAGCTGCATCTGATCGCCCAAGAGTACAATGTTTCTGGTACAATTTGCTAAGGCCAACAAGTTTGGCAAGGCTACTTGTGTAGCTTCATCGATAAAAAGGTAGTCAACTTCGTTTTCTAACTTTGACAAATAGTAGACGGTCCCCACAATGACCTGATACCCACGGAGTTCGGTTTGCTTTGCACTCGTGGTCTTAACTTCAACACGAGTACCAGCGAATTGCTCTTTGTCATCTTTTAGCTTATCTCCTGACGAGAGTTTTAATATGCGGCAGCTCGAATTTAAATCGGCAACTCTTTTGGCGAGATGATTCATGGCCTTATGAGAGTTGCTTGATATTGCAATTCTCTTTCCTTGCTTAACCAGACCGTCAATAACATGAGATCCTGTATAGGTTTTGCCTGTTCCGGGAGGACCTTGAACACATAGGATAGTATCCTTCATTTTCAATATCAGGTTAACCGCCTCCGAGATCATATCTTCGCCTTTAATTAACGGCGTCCCTTCAATCCGTCCTTCAATATCCGGAGCTGACTTTGTCAACGTATCGTAGACACATTTCTTTAAACCAAAGTTCCGAGATTCTTTGTTGTAGCTTTGAGCAATATTAAGCAACGCACTTAGAATCATGTCCTTGTTAAAAAATAATTTTCCTGGGGCTAATGTAAACGATCCAGTTGGTACCTTTGAAAACTTCCCTTTTAGAATGATTTCACCGGTAGTATAGTCTATTTTTTCAACGGATATCTGTTCATGAGGAGAAAGGTTCTCCAAGACTCTAACCTTTAAACCTGTGTGATATTTAGAATCCTGGTCGACATCAAACTTACAAACGAATCCATCCTCGCTTCTGCGAACAATACTTACATCAACGAGTGCCTCGGGATCATCGCGTAGATCATCCTGCGAAAGATCTTGTTTGGAAAAGTAGTCCCACCACTCGGGATTATCCTCTCTTCGAACAAAATCGAGGCAATATGCGATTTGTTCGCAAACAAAAGAGCTGATTTCACTTTCTTCAAAGGAAAGACCTAATACAGTTGGAATCAAGGAATCAATCATCCTTCTCGACTGCTCGGAGCACTGAAATTTTAAAGATGTCGGATCTTCCTCCTTCCTTTCACCTTCACTTGAAGGGGAAGGAACAAAAATAATTCCATTTTTGATTTTTATATTTCGCAGAAAATCTTCTAGCTCTAGAGTTGAAAGACAATCATCCTTGTTGTAGGCTTCGATCCTTTTAAGAAAATCGGATGTAGTTGGATCGCCTCCGACTCTCAACCATCTAGAAAATTCGACTGCCGACTCCGCGCCACTTGAAATCTCCGTCTCTCTTTCCGGGTAATACAATGCCTCTATTGATTTCAAACTGTAGTTGTAGGTACCAACCAGCATAGCTTGTTTTAGGACTTGGAAAAGATCGACAAATACTTCCGCCCGAAGTAGATCATCGATCTTTCTCTCGCAAATACCGTGTTGTCCCATAAGCCTTTTCAAGGTCGAAGGTTCATAGTGTCCATAGTGATAGACTTTCATCTTTTGGTGATTTGACCACTTCTCGTGGATGTGATCTACAAACGACTTGAATGCTACTCCCTCGTCAGAAGGTTGATATGCCCAAATCGTCTTATAGTCACGACTTCTGTCTGAAAAACCATATAAGTATTCCAGCCCGGAGTTCCCAAACAAAGGATAGCCTTCCATATCAAAAAAGATATCGCTATCAGTTCGTTCGGGAAGCATTGCTAAGCCCATACGGCCCGTGTGGTTCAAGACACTAAAAAGAGGAGGTCGTTTATTTTTGGATTCAACCTGTAGCTTAGCTTGTGCCTTCAGTGTGGCAAGAGTATCATCAGGAATTCCTTTTATTTTAGAATCTGTATATTCTGACAATTGAGTCAGCGTTAGTATTCCTTCTTCTTTTAAAAATTGCAAATGATTGGCTCTGAGCTTTGCGGTCAACGCAACGTCATCACGTTCGTGCAAAATACGTTTTGCATATATAGACCAGTCCCAATGTTCGTTCGTCTTCTCGGGAAGAGGCTGATCTTCCGGTGAGAAGTATTTATGAAAGCCTAGAAAGCCGTTTTTAAAATATAAGTAGTAATAGAACAGGTTTTGGACAAGATATGAATGATGGGTTCCATCCTTGGTAATAACCACAATCTCATCAGGGCATCGTCCTTGAATTTCGTTAAGCATGTCACAGTATGTTAGAAGTTGTAGGATCGCAGTGGGGTTCGGCTCTGTCGCTAGTTTAACATCATACGGAACGTAATAGTGCCTTCCAAAATCAGAGGCTCCCTCTTTCTTAACTAGCAAGTCAGAGTATCCAAAAAAATTGGTAGTGTCGAGTGCCGCTTGGTATATTATGTCGGCACCTTCTTTCATCGCCTTCATGGTCTTTTCAATTTTTTCCGACTGACCAACGCCATCAATTTTCAAGATTTTGTGCGTTTTTCCAAGTTGTTCAACAACGGATCCTTCGTGCTGATTTCCCATATCTTTTAAGAGAGCGAGAAGACTGTCTGGTGGGTTTCGATTGATTTTGCCGAGCGGTCCAAAAGTGTTTTCAAACAGCTTATCATAGTGATCCATCCAAGAGGCAAATCTGCTCTCGAAATAGCGAGTCAAGTCAGTTGGTGAAAATATCATGCTTCCATCGGTGCGCTTTTGCATGTCATGCTCTCATTTCTTTGAATTCAGATCAGCCCAGTTCAGGATTTAGTATGTAGACAAGGCGATACCAGACCCTATCAAAACTGCGATTGGTTTTGTACTCAATTTGTTTTGCTTATTGGGAAACCTGTTTAGCTAATTTTAGTAACTATAATAGCTTGTTGTATGTAGATTGAGAAGGTGGCTATGGCCCTCAATCCTCTTTGGCCGCAGAAAAGAAGAGATGCTACAATCGGAAAGTTGGGCGGTTAGGGCTTCTCCGCCAAGCTAAGCCCTAACCCATCCGCAAGGAAGGATGCAGCCGGATGACCTCGAAGCGTCTTCCGGTGGGTGGGGAAAGCACTTCGATGCGTACCCATCCATGCTTTTCAAGCGTCTTCACTGCTCCATCAAGTTCATCTAACGAAGAAATCCCCTTCCAACCATGTCGATAGATTTCGCGGCAACGGTCATAGTCTCTAACGGCGCCTGCTTTTATCTTCTCAAGCAGAATGCGAGCGGCAACAAATTCGGGTTCGAGAAACTCTCCGTATGACTTGCGGGCATGTTTCTCCAAGAATTCGCACCAAGAGATTGCCAATCGCGTAGCGACAATGCCGATCGTATCTGGAAACGCGTCACCGTTCCCCAATACATCAGCCACCTCAAAAACAAGCGCAAGCTTCGGCATGAGAGAACGATACTTTGATAAGTGCGATTCGAGGATTGGTGACATCGTTCCGGAAAATAGTCTTGCTTCAAGGTTCTCACGCCAATTATCTACTAGTGATTGCGCACCTTCATCAAAGCGGACGTTGGTGCGTCTGATTCCCTCATCTTGACGAATCGGTTGTGGGAGTTGTGCTACCTTGTCGAAAATTGCAGCTACTCTTGAGGCAGCAGCAAAATTTGGTTCGCGATCAACCTTCCTCCACGTCTTTCTTTTTTCGGGGTAGAGCAAGATTTGAAAGCGTTGAAGAAGTCCATCGTCACTTTTGCCTCCCTTCACGAGTGATGCTGCGTAAGACTGAAATTTACTGGGTTGGAGCCCTCCCAATACTGAAAGGCAGAGCCCGTCGACGAATATGGTTCCTCTTCCGATCCGATCCATGGAGTAAGGCGTGTCACCGTTCCAGGCTTCGAGAAAGAACTGTCGATCTCCTTCCCGTCCAGATTTGTACATCGTCTCGATCCAACCGCTCAGTTCGTCGCGATACAAAAGCAAGCCTTGGGGATTTTCCTTTGAAATGGTCAGAAACTTCTCAATCGTCGGATCATTCATCATATAGCGACGCTCAGTAATTTCGTATTTCTCTTCGCAGATCTTAATAGCGTTAGCCAACAAAGCCTTCTTCTCATCAACTACGCTCTGCTTTCCCTGCTTAATTGCGCCTTTGAGAACATCCTTCAAGGCTTCGATTTCCGTTCGAGCTACCTCTTTTTCAGCCTCAAGTTTTTTCATCGAAGATAGGTATTCTTCACGAGCCTTAATAGCAAGGTTGTGCATTGGTTTTAGAACAGCCGACATAGCAGGTGTTTTCATCGAGCCAGGAGGGGCAATTAAGCATCCCCATAAATTGGGAACGATCTGCCAATCATCTTTGATTTTGGGATAGACGACAACTTTTCTGCCCATAAGCGATGCGAGAGAGACAATCGCGGGACCTGCTGCGAATTCCAGAGGTACTTGCATGCGTTCCGAAATGTCGGAGCACCACTCTTGCAAAGCAGAGGGGAGCATGGCGAGCGTCATCTCCGGTACTGTTGCCTCAAGGGGAAGGGCCGTTGGCTCCGACCATTGCTTTTCTTCGTACCGCGCAACGCTTGCGAGGATCTCTTGCATTTCATTTGGCATTATTGGAGGACTGCACAAACTTTGATTGCAGGCGTCAAGTGCTGCGGCAATTGCTTCTTGATTCAACCCTTTTGTTCGCAGAAAACCACCGATGCTTAATAAAGAGGAATTCCGATACCCATCTAAGAAACCACTCTCCCTCTTAGCTCTTTCCGTTGCAGTTAATGACTCGCCTCCCATCCCCGAATCTATAATTCTTGAACTAGGTGGCGTGAGTAACGTTAGAAGCCAATCTGGCATTGGGGCAAGGTCACAGTCTTCTTCCATCCAAAGGTAGGGTTGAAGACTCGAGTGTGTACTCGGTGGAGCTACAATGTAGCCGCCGTCCCCTCGAATATCCAGGCCATCACGAAAACCGGCTTTGTTAGGAATCCTCCCGCCGGGATGCCGAAAATAATAGTGCCAGCCGTTGCCGCCAGTTTTCACAGTCAAGGTTTTCGGTAAAGCGCCATACTCCAAAGACAGACCTTGCAATGATTCTTCACCACCATGTCTGGGATANNCAAGATGCCGGAGATCGACGACGAATCGGCGATCCTCAAGGCGGAAGTTGCCGGCATTTGCGGCAGCGACGTCAAGAACTACAAGACCCGATTCCTTTCCTGTCAGAATGCCTACGTTAGCCATTGGTGAGGTCCGCCACCAGCTCTGAATAGTCTCGGTACCACTGCTGGCATTCTTCAAACCATTGGGCGTCATCGGGTGCTTGCCCGTACTCGAACAATTCGTTTTGCGGCAGCTGCATTGATTTTCGGCGATGGGATAGTGGAGCGGTAT
>PLEQ01000156.1 GCA_003136475.1 Deltaproteobacteria bacterium | reverse complement strand
GGCAATGGCCATATCGGTGTTAATGTATTCAAAATAACTAAAACGACCGAGTAAAATAATATTCTGAGCGGCGAACCAGTCCCGTACGATCTGCGCTCGCTTTTCGTAGTCTTGGTTATAGACCACGTAGGAAAATTCCCGGCGTTTGATGTCTTTGACGACGATTTGCTCTGCGCTTTGCAGCTGACCGCTTTTGAGGAGGCCGGTGATCGTATGCTCTAATATTTGCTCATCGCTACGCGCCCAAACTTCGGAAGCACGCGTGCAGGTGATTTCGGCTTGAATCGAATAATGACCCGCTGGGGCATTTTGGGGCGAGAAGGTACAGGGGTAGCTGATACGGTTGACTAAAAACTCAGGCTCTGGATAGTAGATCGCAGTGTACTGATTTTTATCTTCACCGCGTATGCCGAGGGAAATTATATACATGGGATTGACGAGCAGCTGGTCGAGGGCTTCTTGGACAGAAGTTGGTACCGTGATATTGAGCATGGTGACCAGCTCGTGAACGGGCATGGTGACAATCAGTTTCGCAAAGGTGTAGGCGTTTTTTCCATCGCTNNATTCGATGGCGCGTGTCGTAAAGTTGTAGCGAATATTCGCCTGCTTTGCCCAAATTTCACTGATCGCCTGATAGCCGCCGGTTTTAGGATAATGGTAGTAGAGTTGGTGCAAGTAACCTTCGGTGCTAAAGCCGAGAGCCGACTTCAGGATATCGTCGGGTGGTGGGTTGGGGATGCGATCGGCCCAAGTCATGGAGAGTTCAGCAACGGGGATATTCCACACTTTTTCATTATAGGGAATCAGATAGATCTCGCTGATGCCCTCGCCGAACGTTTTTAGAAACCATTGGTGTAGGTTTTGCGGGTTTGGATATTTTTCCTTGTAGGGATTGAAGACAAAGCCTTTAAGACAGCGCAAATTATCTTCCGGCGAGAGAGCTTTCAGGTCATTTTCAAAGGGATATTTCATTAAGGTGTTTTTATATGAGATCTTGTTGTTGCGTCGGCATTTGTGGACATTATCGCCTAAGCTTTTCACCATGAAGTCGAGGATTTTTTGGTCCTTGGAAAACATGATGTGGGGACCATAGTCAAAGGTGAAGCCGTCACAGTGGAAGGATGAGGCATGGCCGCCAGGGTGGGCATCTTTTTCAAGCAGTTGCGCTGGCTCATCGAGAAAGAGATTGGCCATGAGGCCTGAGGGGCCTGCGCCGATAATTCCAACAGTCATAATTTATCCCTTCAAGTAAATCGCACCGATAGAATGCGCTTGAGTGTCCACCAAGCACTTTCGAGGGGACGCATGGTTGAGGCTCCGATGCGCTCTTTGTATTCGATAAAGATAACTTTGAGTTTAAAGCCGCGTTTTAAAGGCCGCAGCAGCAGTTCGACGGGTAGTGCGGCACCCTTCGCATTGTAAGTGAGTTGTTCGATCATATCGCGACGGTACGCGCGCATGCCGCTATGGAGGTCGGTGAGGCGTTTGAAAAAGAGCAGGCTCGCGAAGAACGCAAAAAAGTAATTGGCAAAGTAGTTGATCCACGGCATGGCTTGGGGTTTTTTCTCTAGGCGTGAGGCGTCGGCTAAGTCGTAGTTCTCATTGAGCACGAGGCTGGCAAGTTCGGGAATTTTCAGAACGGGATAGGTTCCATCACAATCCATGGTGATGATCACGTCGCGTTTCGAAGCATGCAAAGCTCTATCCATCGCTGGCCCATAGCCCTTGGGAGGATACTGACGGATGACTGTGGCGCCAAGGCTTTGTGCGATATTTGCCGTTTTGTCTTCGCTCGAATCGACAATAATGATTTCAATGNNGAATTTCATTGATGACAAGGCCGACGGCTTGTTCTTCATTCTTCGTGATCATGACCACAGCGACTTTTTTAAGGTCGACGGTTTGTATCATTGTGCTAGGCCTCCCTCAATTATGGTGAGTGTGTTCACTTAGGTTAGTAAATGCGTACCTTCAAATTCAAAGCGGAATTTTAATTCCGATAGGCCTTCGCGACGTAAAGCACTTTTGAGGGTCGAGGGTTCTTCACTATAGAACATAAAAAAACCGCCACCGCCAGCACCAATGATTTTGCCCCCAATCGCACCATGATCTAGCGCGTACTCGTACCAGCGATCGATATCTGAGTTCGACATCGCTGGCGAGCGTTGCTTTTTAAAGAGCCAATGTTCATGTAAAAGTTTGCCAAATTTCACGAAGTCACCGGATTCCAGGGCTTGCTTGCTGCGATAGCCGAGATCCTTAATAAAGTGCAGGTTGTCAATCATCGCAGTGTCATTCTGCAGGGTTTTTTCTTTTTGCTCTTGCAGGATTTTTGAGGCGGAACGTGTGTTGCCGGTTGAAAATAGAACGAGTTTGTCATTCAGCTCATCGAGTTGTTGGGGCCTGACCCGCAAGGGGTAGGCTTTGACTTCATGATCGGGAAGAAATTCAAAGCAGGTCACGCCACCAAACGCTGCTATATACTGGTCTTGTTTGCCGATGGGTTCGCCCAAAATATCGATTTCAATGCGACAGGCCAGTTCCGCTAATTGCTCTGTTGTAATAAAGCTACCTTGGAATTTATAGAGAGCCTTGAGCAGTGCTGCCGTAAAGCTTCCCGAAGAGCCCAAGCCGGTTCCCGCCGAGACGTCTGCGATCGATGTGATTTCGATACCAGGTTCGCTGATCTCGAGGAGACGCAAAGCTTCTCGGACGATGGGGTGTTCGATTTCTCGCACCGCTTTCACATTTTCGATTTTGGAATAGCGGATTAGCAAGTCATCACGGAACGAGTTGTGGGCTGTGACATAGACATGCTTATCGATGGCAGCAGCGATCAAAAAGCCCCCGTGTTGGGTGTAGTATGAGGGAAGGTCCGTTCCCCCTCCGCCTAAGGTGATGCGTAATGGACTTCTTGCGATGATCACAGGCTTCCTTCCGTTGAAATCTTTCCCGTTGCGATATCCTGAATCAAACTGGCTAAGGACGAGCGGATGGCGTTTTGGCAATTCATCTGACATTTCCAACCGAGTGAGCGTATACGCGAGGTATCCAAACGCACGATCGGTACATCACCTCGCCAGCCTCTATCTCCACCACTAAATTCGTAACGCACCTTAACTGCCATGGCTAGCGCCTCGACTGCTAGGTCAGCGATTTCGCGCACGGTGATATAGTCCCCGGTTGCTACGTTGTAGACTTGGAAGCGTTGCTTTTCGCGGGCGTGCGCAGTCAGCACTGCGGAAACAACGTCGTCGACGTGGATGTAGGATTTGCTTTGGGTGCCATCACCGAGAATTTTGAGAACCTGAGTATCTTTCTTGAGCAAGCGTCGCGCAAAGTCATAGCCAACACCGTGCGTTTGACGAGGGCCGACCACATTGCCAAAACGAAAGCAGCGGCCTTGTATTTGAAACATATGACAGTAGCTTGAAATAAGTGCCTCGCCCGCTAACTTACTGGCACCGTATGTCGAAATCGGGAGCATCGGCGCATAATCTTCTTGCAGTTCGATATCCGCACAGTCGCCGTACACGCCGCTACCGGAAGCGTAGAGTAGGGTCTTCGCGCCACTGAGACGCATCGCCTCCAAGACATTTTGCGTAAGGTAGCTGCCTTCCCAAAAGTCGATATCCGGTTGGGTGACCGCTTTCGCTATATCCGGATTGGAGGCCAGATGGATCACACAAGCATGCCCTTGCATGGCAGCGCTCAGTTTAGAGAGATCTTTGACATCACCCTTTACCAAGGCAAAGCGGGCGTCGGCAAGCAAGGGTTCGATATGCCAAAGTCGACCCGAAGAAAAATTGTCATAGACTGTGACTTTTGTGGCCTGCTCTTGGTGCAGGAGACGGTGACAAAAGTGACTGCCGCNNCAACCTCAACTGATTCGCTAGCGTGTCGATTCCCATTTCGTCTGAGTGATTTTAAGTGCCGGGTGTGACACCAGCAGGTGCCAAATGACCGCACAAAAACCTTCGGTGTGAGGCGTAATGCGTTCGGTGTTGACGGTAGGTATGATCACACACGCCTGCGCATGTTGGCGGGTGTAACCGCCGTCCTTACCAATGATCCCGAGTATGCGACTCTTGCGTTCGCGAGCGAGTTCAATGGCATTGATGAGGTTCACCGAGATTTTCTTTTCAAAATTACCACCACCTACTGAGAAAATCAGCAGAGCGTCGTGTTGGGTGAGGCGTGAGCCCCGCAACCACTCCACAAAGGTGCTCTCCCAACCCTCATCGTTCACGCGCGCTGTGAGTTCCGAGACGTTATCCGTCGGAGAATAAGCCTCAAAACCACAGATCTTGCGGAAGTCATTCACCGCATGACTCGCATGCCCAGCTGAACCCCCGACGCCCAGAATAAAAAGCCGTCCCCCGCTGCTGCGCGTGAGAGCAAGTTCCTGCGCCAGGCATTCGACCTCAGCCCGATCGATTTGCGCAAGGACTTGGGCGCTCTCATTAAGAAACAAATCTGCAAATTGTGTCATAGTCTATACCCAGCAATTTCGGCATCTTTTTTGAACATTTGAACGGTCTCAAGACTAAATTCTTTCAATGATTTTCCCAAGAAAGCAAGCTTTTTAATGAGGTCCGGTGTCACCGTAATGATGTCGCAACCGATTTGGTCTGCTTGCACGACGTTCAAAAGTTCCCGTGGACTTGCCCACAGCAACTCGATGTGTTCATCGGCATTGCGACAGATGTCTAAGGCGGCGATCATTTGCGGCACAGGGTCTATACCGGTATCGGCAATGCGTCCTGCAAAAACGGAGACAATCGAAGGCGGGCCTTTGTGCAAGGCTGCACTGGAGCGAAAGACTTGCTCCAATGTCAGCACTGCAGTCACATTCAATTTGACACCCGTCGCCGCCAGGTCTGCGATAAGTTCATAGGAACTTAGACCGTAAGAGTTCGTAATCGGAATTTTAACATAGACATTGGGGCCCCAGCTTGCGATCTCAAGAGCTTGACGCCGCATTTCTGGAAATTCATCGGCAAAAACTTCGAAGGAGATCGGCTTGTCTTTCACGTTGGCCAAGACTTCTCGGCAGAAGGCCCTATAGTCACTGATGCCAGCTTTACGCATGAGCGTCGGATTCGTAGTGAGCCCATGAATCATAGGGTCTCTGGCTAGGGCGACCATCGTTTGAAAGTCCGCACCATCCGCAAAAATTTTAATTCCATGCAGTCGTACTTTTTCGCGTTGCATCGTTGGTCCTCAAAGCAAAGGTTTTAAGAAATTCGGAAAACTCTTCAAGTGAAGCGATATGGGCTGTGGGATGAAGTTGTTGGCGAGAAAGGATGGCACATTGATCACATTTTTTAGGTCCAATAAAGGCTGTCCGTAATCCGAGCGTTTGACCGGCAGCAATATCTACGATGCCATCACCCACCATCCAAGACGTCTGAAGAGGGATGCCCGGTACCTGCTCGAGGGCGCTTTGCAGCAAAGCCACTCGAGGTTTTCTACACTCACAAGCGTCTTCAGCGCGATGCCAGCAAATAAACGACTTACGAATCGTGGCTCCTGCCGACTGACTCTGAGCAAGAATTTCTGCGTGGGCAGCTTCTAAATTTTTTCGGGTCGTCTTCCCCTTCGCTGCAGCAGGTTGATTCGAAGCGATAAAGAGCGCGTAGCCCATAGCCTCGATCGCCTTAAGCGCTGTAGGCACGCCTGGAAAGATTTTAACTTGTGAAGGGTGGAGAGGACTGTCGATGGTACCAAATTCCGGATCGATCACCATCTCATTGATGACGCCATCGCGATCGAGAATGATGATACCTTTCAGAGTGCTAGTCATATCGCTGATCTCGAACCCAAGTTTCGAAGGAAGACAGACCGTCGCGTGATCCGATTTCGAAAAAACGTTCCTTCACTTCAAAACCAGCAAGCAGACCCTTAAGGCTTAAGTCATGAAGCATATGAGCCAGATCACCCTTCTCGCCAGCTGGGAAAAACTGACCAATGATGGTGCGTTGAAACACAGCAAGGCCGTAGTCGATATATTCTAGCTTGGAATGAGTTGACCATTTATCATAGAGTTGCACACGTTCCTTGTCAAAGATAACATTGCTTTTATCCCACAGGCCTACGTTCTTAAAGACTGTTAGCAGTGCTGGGTTGCCAAGTCGGGAGAAAGCGTTCTTAATTTCTACGAACGGTGCTCGCAAATAGGAGTCGCCATACATGACAAAAAATTCATTATTGAGAAGACCGCTATCACAAGCGAGACGGAGCGCTCCTCCGGTTCCTAACAGGTCTTTTCCTTCATCGATGTAGTCGACGGTTAAATGCCAGGCTCGACCATCTTGCACGTAGTCGCGAATGTGTGAGCCTAAATAGCCGATGGCCAGCACGACGCTTTGGACACCCTGGCTAGCTAAAAGTTTTAATTGGTAATGAATAAAAGGTTTGCCCGCAACCGGAATCATGGCCTTTGGTATTGCCTCCGTATACGGACGCATCCGAGTTCCAAGGCCACCTGCTAGGATGAGGCACTGCATAGGAAGTCCCAAAGGCCTGAGGCGAAATTCTCACCTCAATTGAAAAAAGTTTGATATTGAAAGTGTGTAGAATGTACAAAAAAATCTAACGCGTCGNNGAGCGCTTGCCAATTTCCGAGCTTAGACTGCAAGTTTTTTTAATTCGGCGCAGACCGTTTGAATTTCGGAAGGGCTGATCCCTACGGAACAGGGCAGACTTAAGCCTTGCGCATGGAAGGCTTCGGCCTGGGGGTAAGAAGCTCGAAATCCGGTTGGGCTATTGGCAAAAGCCTGGCTGAGGTGGAGCAGTTGCCAAAGCGGTCGGGTCTGAATGCCCCTGCTCATCAGCCGGTAGACAATGTCTCTGGCACTCAAGCCAAAACGAGCTTTGTCGACGAGGACCGTGTAAAGCCAATAGGTACTCTCACTCCATGGAGGACTCTCCATAAGACTTATGCCCGGTACTGCAGCTAGACAATCGGCATAGATGCCAGCAATCTCCCGCTTTCTTTTGACGTATTGGGCGAGCCTTTCCAATTGAGCGCAGCCTATAGCAGCCAATACATTGGTCATGCGATAGTTGAAACCAATCTCATGATGTTCATATTCGATCGGATTGTCTTTAGCCTGCGTACTCAGATAGCGACACCGCTTGGCAAAGTCAGCATCGGAACTGACAATCATTCCCCCCCCACCCGTGGAAATAATTTTGTTACCGTTGAAACTAAAACTTGCGGCTTTGCCAAAATTGCCGACAGGCTGGCCTTTGTAGAGCGTTCCCAGGCCTTCGCACGCATCTTCGATCACGATGAGTCCAAATTCTTTCGCAATAGCCATCAAGGGATCCATATCGCAAGCGTGGCCCAGGAGATGCGTAGGTATGATGGCTGAAGCACGGCGCTTGCTAAGCTTGTTGCTAAGAACTTTACCATCCCATGTGTAGTAGCGCGTGATAAGCTCGCGAAGATGTTGCGCGCTGAGTTGGAAATAGGGGTCGCAGTCGATAAAAATGGGACTTGCCCCCACATAAT
>PLEQ01000123.1:5440-7053 GCA_003136475.1 Deltaproteobacteria bacterium | reverse complement strand
GCTCTAACCACCTGAGCTACACCCCTATAAGAAGCAGAGTGGTCAAATTAAGAAATATTCAGAATTTGTCAAGAATCTTTTCAGAGCAAAGATTCTGGCGGCTAGCTAAAAAGTGATTCGACTNNTCGGCAAGCCCGATAATGACACCACCTTTTGCCGTGCCGTCGAGTTTGGTAACGCAGATGCCTGTGATTTTCGTAATTTCCCGAAATGAACGGACTTGCATAAAAGCATTTTGCCCGGTCGTGGCATCCAAAACTAGCAAGGATTCGTGCGGTGCCTCCGGGATCTCCTTTTTAATAACGCGGATCATCTTACCCAATTCATCCATGAGGTGTTGCTTGTTATGAAGTCGTCCTGCGGTGTCGATGAGCAAGACATCGACACCGCGGGATACGGCTGCTTTAACAGAATCAAAGGCAACAGCGGCTGCATCGCTGCCCTCCTGGTGAGCGATGACTTTGACCCCTAGTCGCTCGCCCCAAATCTGCAGTTGGTCAATAGCAGCCGCTCGAAAGGTGTCGGCGGCACAGATAAGTACGGACTTATTTTCGGCTAAAAATTGCGCTGCGAGTTTTCCTATAGTCGTCGTTTTTCCCACGCCATTGACGCCAATAACCAAGATCACCTGTGGTTTCGATTGCAGGACCGGGTGCGGGAGATCGAGAATTTTCTCAATTTCTTCAGAAAGGCCGATTTTGATCGTTTCCCACGACGTGTCCTTAGAATCCTTGATCCTCTCGCGAACGTGTCCTACAAGTCTGTTTACAGCTTTTGGGCCTATGTCTGATCTATAGAGAGTCTCATGCAGGCCATTCAGCAATTCCTCATTGGCGTGTGATTGCTGAAAAAGGTTTTGCAAATTCCCGACCAAGGAATCACGTGTTTTGCCAAGGCCACTCTTCAGACGTCTGATCCAACCCGCTTGGTCGAGGGCCTTAATTTCCCCGACATCAGAGTCTAGGGGTCCCGCTTGAGATGACGGGATGGCTTGTGCAGCGGTCCCGGGCTTAGGGGTTTTTTTAAAGTGGAATTTAAATAGATAAAGCGCTAAGCCAGCGAGAAGGATAATCCCCGTAAGCGCGAAAAGCAGTACAATGGGGTGACTGAAGATGGCTTCTTGAAGAGCAGTTAAGGTTCGGGTCTTGTTCATAATAGTTCAATCGTAGTGATTTGTACCGTTTAAGCGACACGCTGTTTGCCTAAGCCAAAAAGGAGTACAAAAATCTTATGTTAAGATTAGAAACCACAAAATGGACGATCAAACAACGGTATTTTACGCTTCGAATTCTACGGCTTCCTATACTGCTGAGCCTCTGTTGGGGCGGGGTTTCTTCGGGGCGCGTCGCTGGTGATAATGCCAATGTTTTAGAGCCGCCTGAAACGCAATCCGCGCAACCTGAAAACTCCACATTCCAAGTTGCGAATTTCAAATCGACCAAATGGGATCATAATTTTGCTTTCACTGTGGGAGGCGCAAGGGGGGCGTGGGCCGTCGACCAATTCGGACCCGTCGTAGAGAAATCGTTTTTTTCGCGGGCGTATTTTGGGAAATTTCAATACACTTTTCATCTGCCGATGATTGGAAATCTCGGTTACGTGATCGGCTCGTC
>PLEQ01000123.1:0-5413 GCA_003136475.1 Deltaproteobacteria bacterium | reverse complement strand
CTCCGTGCCTGACATGTACCAGGTCAGCGTAACTATGCGACCCGACTACGACTGGATTCTCCTGTCGGATTTCTTTTTTTCAGAAAGCTGGGGTACGCGACTCGAGTGGCACATAAGGAAGGTCGATGTAAACCCTCCTGCTGAATCTGATGGGCAGATTATCGGTGCGCGTTTGACAAAAAGAGATACTTGGATCGGTTTGGGAATAATTTATCATCTTTTTACGACATGAACATGCAAGGTTTTTCTTGGTAAAACTCGTTTTTCCTATATATAATTCTAAATTAGTAATTCGTTCACAAGGAGAAAACGATGGCAAAGAAAAAGAAAAAAGCTAAGAAAGCTGCGGCAAAAGCTGACAAAAAAACGACATCAACAAAAGCGAGAGCAAGCAAAACGATGAAAACTGATGNNGTTGCCGTTCAACCTGTCAATAAAGTTACCGAACCAGCTGCAAAGCCCCGAACCAAAGGGGAAATCATCCGAGTGCTTTCTGAAAGCACAGGTCTTACCAAGAGAGAAGTCGATACCGTCTTCGCAAGTCTCGGTCAATTGATCGATCTTGATATCGGAAAAAGAGGTCCCGGTGTGTTCAATCTCCCAGGTCTCATGAAGATTGTCCGTATCACAAAACCAGCAACCAAAGCCCGCAAAGGAATCAATCCTTTTACGGGTGAAGAAACCACATTTAAAGCCAAACCAGCTCGCAACGTGGTGAAGGTACGCGCACTTGAAGCTTTGAAAGATATGGTAAAGTAATCGGTCGAGAGCTCAAGGCTTTCGCCCCCCCCCTCTCCGGTTATTGATGTTTAGGATCGAGATGATCTCTCAGAACATCTCCAATGAAATTAAATGAAAAAATTACCGCAGCAATAAGCACCCCTGGAATTAAACTCAGGAAGGGTGCTTCTTCCAAAACAGTGCGTCCTTGAAAGAGTAAACCACCCCAGGTCGGAATCGAAGTGTTCGCGCCAAGTCCTAGAAAACTGAGGCTAGCCTCGATCAGAATGACGCCTGAGAGGGAAAAGGTCGTTGAAACCAGCAACGGTGACCATAAAAAAGGCAGGACGTGTCGAAGGAGTATGCGAGGTGAGCGAAGGCCTATAGCTCTGGCGGCTGTTATATGCTCGCGCTCGCGAATGCTTAAAACCTGGCCACGGACGAGGCGTGCGGTAGAGGTCCATCCCGTAGCGCATATGGAGAGGATGACATTATAGAGACTAGGGCCGAGGAAGGAGGCCAGGGCCATAGCCAGAAGAATCCCGGGAAAGGCCATTAAAATGTCCACGCAGCGCATCAGCAAGGAGTCGGTGAGGCCTCCGAAGTAGCCAGCGGATAGACCGGCGAACAGCCCGATGAGGGTCGATAGCGAAACTGTAGCTATAACGATCAGCAGAGTTTGGCGTGCGCCGAGCAAAGCCAAGCTTAGCAAGTCCCGGCCATAGATATCGCAGCCAAAGGGATGCAACCAGGTCGGGGGATTGAGGCGTAGGTTGAGGTCGATCGCCTCGGGGTTATATAAAGCCAAATAAGGTGCAAATACCGAACTTGTCACAAAAAGAAAGATGACAATGACAGAAAAGTAAAAGCGGAAGTCAAAACCCGATAGAAACCGATTTCCATTTTTGCACAGAACTGTCAAAAAGCGCATATCAGCCTATAGTCTAACGCGCGGGTCGACGAGTTTATAGAAAATGTCTGTCAAAAGGTTTACCCCCAGATAGACGGACGAAAACATCAAGACGCATCCTTGCACTAAAGGGTAGTCGCGATTGCCGAGGGCTTCAAGGATCAAGGTGCCGAGCCCAGGCCAATCGAATATTTTCTCGGTTACGACGGCTCCCGTGAGTAATACGCCGAATTGCAGACCAACTATCGTCACAAGAGGCAGGGCAGCATTTCGCAAGCCATGTTTGAGAACTATACTCGCAGGAGACGTGCCTTTCGCCCGTGCCGTGCGGATAAAATCTTCACGCAGAATATCAAGCAATGAATTGCGAGTCATGCGGCTGATAATGGCTGCCAAAGCAGTGCCAATTGTGACTGACGGAAGAATATAGCTAGTCAGCCCAGCCTTCTCAGAAACCGGCAGAAGATCGAGTTTGATCGCAAACAGCAGAATGAGCATGGGGCCTAGGCAAAAATTCGGAACCGCGATTCCTAGAAGCGAAAAGGTCATGGCGACTTGGTCTTGCAGTGTGTTTTTGCGGACTGCGCTCAAGATGCCAAGCGGAACGCCGATGAGAAGAGCTAGAAGAAGGGAACACGATGCAAGCTCGACGGTGGCTAAAAGTCTTTCGCTGATGAGGCTCGTGACCGATCTGTTGTAAATGAGCGATTGACCCAAGTCTCCTTTCAGAAGACCTTTAAAGTAGTGGATAAGTTGCTGCGGAATGCTGAGATTCAAACCGAGCTGTTCACGCAAGAGCTCTCGGGAATCAGTTGTGGCAAAGTCTCCGAGGATGCGGTCTATAGGGTCGCCTGGGATAAGATGAATCATCAAACTCACGATAATCACGACCCCTATAGCGACGGGGACGAGCGAAACGAGGCGTTTGGTGATTAATGCAAGCATAAAAGGGAACTTCGGTACTTAGACAGCATACGCTTTTTAGAATACTCTTAATCGTATGAAATTTCTGTCCTTATGTAAAATCATTCTGAAATCATTTTTATGTTGACTGGGTAGAATGGGTAAGGCATCTGTACAACGTAGCGTTAGTCGATTACAATCCGACTTAGAGAGTAAGGTCTTTACTCAAAACGGCTCAAAAGTCGTATCATTTCCATCTATTAGAAAAAAATCTATTAAATTCAAATTGAGGAGCTTCATTTGCCTTCGAAACAAAAATCGCCTGATTCTATAAAGTGTCGCGAACAGACTGACAAGATTGAAGAGGAAATTGACGGATCTTCCGACTTGTCGACTGAAGAATCTAAGGAAGAATCAGAATCCAAGGAAAGCATTTTGTCAGTTCGGCTTTCGGCTACACTGGTTCGTAAATTAGGGGAAAAGGCACAGATCGAGGGCGTAAGCGTCGAAGATTTTGCAGGCGAACTACTGGCAGAAGGCTTAGTTTTGCGCGCCTGGGAAATCGTCGAAAAGAAGAATGCGATGCGAGGAGTCAATAGTTCAGGACCATCTTCGCCGCAGGGCAACTATCGTAACCAAAAGTTTGGCTATCGCAACAATCAAAACGGTTACGTCAAACGGATGTCCAATGACTCTGGCTCGACCCCAAAATCGAATACCCGACAGAGCTATAAGAATATCATGGAAGATAATGCTAACTTTCTAGAATACGTTCGTAGTCAAGAAAAGAACCGAGATAAATATTAAAAACTGAACGAAAGTCATGTTGGCTGGGTTGCGCTATCGATCCGTATGGGGAAGGTCACTTCAAAGACAGAACCCACGCCTAGCGTAGAGTCGACAGTGATGCTCCCTTTGTGCTGCGTGACAATGCCATGACAGATGGACATTCCGAGGCCGGTGCCTTGGCCTGTAGCTTTTGTAGTGAAAAAAGGTTCAAAAATCCGGTCTAGGACATTTTTTGGCATACCACCTGCGTTGTCTTCATAACGTACGTAAATTCTGCCATTTCGAACTAGGGTCTTTATTTGAATTATTTTCCTCTGATTTTGTGTCTGCGTGACAAAGGCATCTTTACTATTCAGAAGCAGGTTCTGAAACACATTTTCGATTTGTGTAAAGTCACCGACCATTTTGGGGAGATTCGCTTCAAAATCGAGTTGACATTCGATCATCTCGTTTTTAAGTTGAGCCCTGATAATTACAAATGATTCTTCAATGACCTCGTTTAGATCAATTGCCGTCCACTCTTCAGGCGAGGTGCTGGCACGAGTGAATTTTTTTATATGATCTATAATTTTTTCCATCCGCACCGCAGCTTTCTCGATTTTGCTGGCGAATTCCACGACTCTTTCGCTAGGATTTTGGCCACGGGTAAGGATTTGCGCAAAACCCTTAGCAGCTGCTAGGGGGTTGTTGAGCTCGTGCGCGATGCCAGATGCCAGTGTTTCTACAGAAACAAGTTTAGACGCTTCAACGGGTTGCATGTAGCGTAGCTCATTGCGCCTGCCCTCTTTGAGGAGGCGTTCATAGCGTTCTTGGATCTCATGAACAGGCGTACCCACTGACCCGGAATGCTGGGCCCTTTCATTTTCAATTGCTGCACACGTCTCTTCTATAGAGTCAAGAAAGCTTTGCCAATCTTCAAGCGATGATGGTAAACGCTCGTAAGATTGCCCGCCTTGCTTGAGCAGTTTTTCGAGAAGACCATGGTTCTTTGTCTTCTGCATTTGCTTTACACCTCACCACGCTTTTGATCTGCGGTATGTCTTACCCGAGTATGGTTAGATACCCGACGACCAGCACGAGTGCTAGATCCCCAACGGTGCATATAGATCGTCATTCGTTTTGAAAAGTTTAACAAATATAATTTAATTCAATAAAATCAATATGATGTCAGTGATTTTGCGCATAATACAGTGTCCTCTATGGCAAAATGATGAAACCCGTACGCAAAATATTTTGACCGAAAAGCTTGCCTACATTAATCTTTAGTTGAGCACAGGGGATTGAAAATGANNCGATAGAACCGGTCTTTACAATTCTTATAGTCGACGATGAACCGTTGTTGCGTGAGATGTTGAATTTCAATTTTGAAAGTAAAGGATACCTAGTTTTTGCTGCGGAAAATGGTATTAAAGCGCTAGAGCTTGTTAAGCAGCACAAAATCGATGTGGTTCTTACAGACGTAAGGATGCCAAGCGGGAGCGGTTTTGATTTGCTTGATGCGGTCAAAGATGTAAATCCAGCAGTACCATCCGTACTGTTTATGTCAGGTTTTCATGATTTTAGTTTACAAGAAGCGTTTGCTAAAGGAGTGGATGCTGTTTTCCACAAGCCGTTAGCTTTACAAGCCCTAGATGAAGCCGTTGCGCGGATTAAAGCGAAAACGGATCGGCTTTGGAAAATGGAAACACAGCCAGCGGTGGATTTTAAAATCGATTTGCCGGGACGCGACCTGCGAGAGGCGCAAGCATCGAAGGCCATCAGTTTGGGACGCGGTGGCATGTTCGTAGCTTTTGATGAAGATTTTCCACGTACGGATTCGATTGTAGGTTTTCGCTTTAGAGCTGCGGGGGCCTCTGCACCGGTGGTCGGAGTGGGAAAAGCACGTTGGGTTCGCACTGAGAAAAAAGATCTGGGGTCGACGGGATGTGGGATCGAATTTCTTGCACTCAGTGACACACTTCGGCATCAAGTTCTGGAACATGCCCGGGAGACAAAATGTATACCGTACATACCAAGGCTTTAGGCCTTTCCGGGATCTAAAGTTGAAATTCACATTTTTTCAAATTTGTGCCGGAACACGAATGGCACTTC
>PLEQ01000458.1 GCA_003136475.1 Deltaproteobacteria bacterium | reverse complement strand
CGCAAGGAGATGATCGGCGTCGTCTACAACAAGTTCACGAAGCAAGAGATTCTTTGCGATCCAAACCGGGGTGAAATTTTTCATCTGGAATCCTTAAGAAGAAAACAGGATACCCGGCCTATCGGGGTGGGCCCTAGTCGATTATAGGTTAGTTCGTAGAGCGCTATTGGTTTCTGGTTAGCGACTCAACGACTGCGCTTAGAGGTATGGCTCCATCATACAAATGATAGTACTGAGTTTTGCCACCGGGGTTGGCTTCTAAAATCAATTTGCCTGTCAATTTCGTACTGTCTAGTTTTAGAACCATAAATTGAGGAAAATCTGACCAGTATTTTTTGATGATGGCTTCTAGCTGTTCTTTAGTGGCCATATGAATGAATGACTTATCCATAATTGCTAAGTGAAGAGTTTCGCGACCTTGGCTTTTTGCCCAATCGTCTAGGGATAGTATTTTGTACAAGTGTTTTGGTGTATCTGTGGTCATGTTTTGCAGAGCCTCTGTCTTTTTGCTGTTTTGAAAATTTGTCGATGGAGTAGAATTCTTCTTTTTATTTGTCCACAAAGTTGGCGTCGCCAAAATGGCAGCCGTATTTCCAACAGCCACTTTATAGTGAAGTTCCTGAATGTCAAAGTGATCCATAATCGAGGCGAGGAGCAAAGAACTGATGCCGGTTTTGCGATCGAGATGGACAGAGTCAAAAAAGGAATCATCGTGTTGTAGTGAAAGTTCAAGGAGACTCTTGACTTTTTGTCGGATGATAGAGGGCTCTTCTTTTTTTTCTNNCAAAGGACACGACAACGGTCTTCTTGTCTTGAATTTTGTTTTTTAGCCACGAGGGGATTTCGGGAACCAATGAGCGAATTTCTTTTGCAATCTCTAAAGTTTCAGTCTTTGTTAGGGGATTGCCGGATTTGTGCACGAGAGGTTTCTTTCGAATTTTTGCTAGCAGGAAGATAATGGTCTCATAGCCTAAAGGCCCTCGATAGACCCGGTAAATACCATTTTCTTTCATAGTGATTTGAAAACTACCATTCCCGCTATCCCATACCAATAGATTTTCTTCTGGAAGTTCGGGATAGAGAACTTTGGCATTTAAGAAACCAAGTTCTCCTTCTTCATNNGCCGTTTTTGGCTTTGCGAAAGACCGCTGTCGCAATGCCGGAGAATTCCGGATGGGAATACCCTTTTGAGCTTGCTGCGACCTGGGCTTCCTTCTTAAGCTTAGCAAGGATTTCGATGGCATTAATTTTCGCCTGGCTGCTAAGCTGCCCATCATGTAGGGCAAGGTTCTGACTTAGGTTGAGAGAGGCATAGGTGGCTAAGAGCGGCTTATCGAGCATTCGACCATCAGAAGGATCGATCAGAGCGACTTGAATTTTGATGCTGCCCGACCCAAAATCAATCGCTGCTCGCAAAACTCCCTCTTGTTTCTTGGTGTTTTGAAGCGTCTTTAAGGATTGATCAGGGGCGGCAGGCCTCCCGTTCGCAAGAGCGCCTGAGGGGACTAGAAAAAGCCAACTAGTAAGAAAGTAGGATAATTGAATAATAGCTATGGATTGCATATAGGTCCTTTAGCGATTCGCTGTTTTTTAGCTTAGTGTCGAATAGACACTCATCTATAGCGAGTCGCAAAGCCTTAGGCCAGTGCCAATTTGAAGCGTGGAGTTAGCTTTTTTAAAGTGTGAAAGCTTCGCTAGTCGAGGCTTTTTTCTATCGGGAGATGAGCTTTATAGACTCTGTAAACCAAAGACTGAGAGCTAGCAGGATTTTTCTTATCTAATGGCTCGCTAACTTCAGATACGACTTCGTGTTGGAAACCGTGTTTTTGCATAAGGTGTTCTAACATTTGAAAGCCCGAATAGTCAGGCCAGGAAATATAAATGCTACCATTAGCCTTCAAATAGTTTCTGACTCCGCTAAAAAATTTCTTCAAGGCTTTGTGCTCATGGTCCCATGCCATGATTTCAATATTGTCCTCGGCTTCTTTATCCGTATACGGAGGATTAAGCGCGATGACATCAAAGCTTTGTTCAACGGGGGGGAATACATCGGATTGGAAGATAGATAGTTTGTCCTTTAGCCCATATTTTTCAAAATTCTGCTTTGTATTTTCGATTGCGTGAGGATTTAAGTCCGTCGCAAAAACGTGTTGAACATGATGTGCAGCGAAAAGCGAAACGACCCCTGACCCTGCAAAAGGTTCCCAGAAGAGATCGCTCTTCTTTAATTTCAAAGATTCGATCAAAATCTTGGTATCAATATGGTGGGGGGAACATACATTGGGGCAGGAGATGACTTATTTCCCCAGGACTGTAATGAACTCTGGATCTTTTGCCTTAGCCTTTTGAATGGCGGCTGCTTGTCTTTCTACAACGGATGATAGGAATTCGTTCATATTTTTCCCTGTTTTTCTATGTGAGAGGGCTGGAAGATAAGTTGTCGTATTTTATGCGTTATTTGGCAAAAAGATACCAATTTTAATTGGCATATCTATGTGGGCTAGTACAAATCAAGCGAACTTTCCCCTCCTGCAAACGGACCGTTAACTCCGTCTTTGAGCGCTAATTCTGCTGCTGCGGCTACGGTTAGGACTGCTGGTTGCGGAAGATGATTTGCGCGATATCGGCGAAAAATTACTGAAGCGACAACTGCAGCAGCAACAGAATAAGCAACAGCAGAAAGCACACCGCCTACTGTTATTAAATAGATAGCTCCTGGGCTCAATTTTGAGGAGGAAGGTGAATTTGAAGAAGTGTCACATGATAGATTTCCATTGACTTTCCAGGCCAGAAGATAAGGTAGAACGGTCGGATCCAGTGTCGAGTTAGCCATGTTATTAAAATCCGAGACAGTCCACTCGGCACATTCTGAACTTGTCTCAAGCGGAGCTTTTGTAGCAGAGAAAATAACGTCACCATCTTCAAAAGATCGGACCGTTAGGTCGCTGCTCGTATCTTCGCCATCGGTGACATAGGCTAGTATATTTTTATATTCAGCATCATAAATGGCAGAAGAGATGTCAATAGAGCCACCTTCGGTATTTTTGATTTGCTGCGATTCTGTATCAAGAATGGCAAGAGTTTCATTAGCACACGCAGAACTTATCTTGTAAGCACCCTGCTTGCCTATTAGCTGCTCGCTCCAGCTGACAGTCTGCTCTGTCGTGTTGGAAGCGTATTGTAGATTCATAATTGGACTATTCTCAACACACTCGGGGCTAAAATAATAGTCTGTCTGCGTACCTTTTGTATTTTGAAAANNATGCGGTAAGTGTCTTAAACCATTAGTAAAAATGGTCCTAGCTGAGGCTCAAAGGATTTGCAAGGCTTTTTAAACCGCCTTTGAGTGGAGTTTCTAAGCCATGAGTCCATAAGCGCGCTCGAGGCACTCGGCTTCGCCTTGTATGAGATGCAACTGCAGAGAGTCTTGGAGCGTTAGCCATCGGAAAGCTTGATGCTCCTGCGGATTGATTTGCACGGGGAAACGTTCCTGCAGTTCGTATTCGAACATGTGATAAACAAAGTCGAATTTGGGAGATCGGTAGCGGATGAAGACGGTTTGCAAATACTTCACGGACGCTTCTTCCATGTGCAAGCCGGTTTCTTCTTGAACTTCACGGATGACGCTCTGCAGAGCGCTCTCCCCTTTTTCAATTTTTCCGCCTGGGATTCCCCAGCGATTGCCTTCTGATTTATGAGAATGTCGATGTAGGAAGAGAAATTCATCGGCAACGCGAAGAAAGCAGGCCACAACTTCCACTTTAGGAAGAAAATTTTCGGGTGCTTCGCTAAAAACTAGCTGGTCAATTGCGCTGTTCAATCGCATGAGGTGCTCTCCAAAGGGGATTTGGGCCAAAAAATCTCTACAATAGCTTTGCCTTTTCGAATCCTTCTGGGTTTGTTGCCCAGAACAAGCCGGCTCTACCGATGAGTTCGCTGGTGAGCTGAGAAAATAGAGTGTAGAAACCATAGCCGCGAGTCTGCCATTCCGTAACGTAATGTTGGTGCCGAGCCATAGCGTATTCTCTAGAACAAACATGCTCCATTACGAGGTTGTCGCTGAAAATGTCTCTGTCGAGTAAGGGAAGGTGCTCTTCAGCAACAGGGACAAGTCTTAACCGTTGGCTAAGTTCTGTAGCCTCGTTATTGAGAATCATAGTTTTAAATGATCACTTCTCGGACCTTTGGCATTCTTAAGCGTTTCAACGCAAGCTGATAGTCGCTCAGCTTCCTCTTGCACAAGGTGAACCGTTTGTTCAAAGCTCTTCCCAGCGTACATCAGGACTGCTGAACGTGAGAGGAAGGGGGGCTGCAACTCATTCGCTTGGCGTAATCCTTCGAGCAAGCAGCTGTCAGACCCAAATACCTTATGTTTAATGCGACACCATAAACTCTTGTTCGCATTCGTGACTAGAGCATTCGCGTCAGCAGATATTTTAAAATCTTTGCATGAGAACTTAACTCCGTCTTTTTTGTCGACAGCATCGATTAACCCGGAATAACACCCGCCAATTTCTGTCAGAACCCAATCAGGTTCAAACAGAGCCGCAGAATCAGGAAACTCAGCTCTTACGCGTTGATCAATCTCCTTGTAAGTTGGCGCGATGAGCTTATCTAACAGGTATGGTATGCGCCAAAATTCAGCAATCATGAAGCGTTTGAGACGTTGGTTTAGTTCTTTGTCAGTTCCGTAGGCATTAATTAATGATTGGACTGACGAGATGCTTCCTTTCTTTACGAGCAGTTCTGCGAGTCTAAATACGCGGGTTTGTGTAAACGTGCTTAAACCTGAACTCACTAATGAAGCCGTACAACGTTCACCATGCTGCAGACTCTTAACAATAAGAGCCGCGTCGTTTGAAAATTGCCCAGGACCGCCATAAGTTGCTGAGGCAAAAAGTAACATATACAAAGAAGTAATATAGTCCCTCGTCAAATCTTTCTTGAGGCTTGATCCAGAGAAGCGGCAAGCTGGAAGTCGAACCTGTTTATTAAGTAGGGTACGTAAATTGGGCCCACGTTCTTTCAGCCAAAATTTGAGTTTTTGTATTGTATCTGGGGTTGGCTGAAATAGATCACGATCCAGTTCATCCACAAGCTTCATCGATAGTTCGTCTTCCTCTTGCGTTGCTGTCATGGAAAGGATGTTTGTTGCTAGCCAGTCAAAGCCCTTGGCTTCTGGATCCTCCGCCATGATGTCGACAATGCCCTGAAGATTTGCAGGTGCTTTCCTAACATCAGCTTGCCAAGAGACGTCGTTCAGGCCAAATGTTTCTAGATTCGGCTTCTTAAGCAATAAGGCTTCTAAATCTCCGGGTTTCGCTTTGTCATCAGCGTAAAGGCAGCACGCGAATGCCGCTGTCGTTAGAATCGCTAGCCAGTTTATGAATCGTTTCCGTAAAATGTTCATTTTAGATTTCCAAGAGATTTTTGCGGGGCAAATAAGTAAAAAAAAAGTCGCTGCTTTTTGGCAGCGACTGCAATGGTGGCGAGAGAGAGAGTTGAACTCTCGACCTCTGGGTTATGAATCCAGCGCTCTTACCAACTGAGCTACCTCGCCAGGAATTAGAGCAGTATGGTTTTCTTCATAAAAAGTCAAGAATAACATTCCAAGCATTTCATGTATGATAAGCATAATTGTTTGAGAGATCTGGTGAGTAGGAGTGATTTCATGTCTCGAAGAACCGTTATCGTTTATGCAAAGCGGACTCCGATTGGAAAATTTTGCGGCGCTTTGGCCAATAGTTCTGCACCGCGTCTTGGCGCGGTATTGGTGAAGGATCTTTTGCAATCTTTACCGATAAAAGGCGAAGACATTCATGAAATAATTATGGGACAGGTTCTAACCGCCGGGGTTGGCCAGGCGCCGGCCCGCCAAACAGCCATCTATGGCGGACTGCCAACAAGTGTACCAGCAACGACGATAAACAAAGTTTGCGGGAGTGGTTTGAAGGCTGTGATGCTGGGCGAACAGGCGATTGCGCGCGGAGATGCGGATATTGTGATAGCCGGTGGGCAGGAAAATATGTCGCAAGCGCCGCACCTGCTGATGGGAAGTCGAAGCGGGTTTAAGTTTGGTCCCGTTGAAATGCGTGACCACATGCAATGGGATGGTTTGACAGATCCCTATGACAATGTGGCAATGGGGGTTTGCGGTGAGATTTGCGCCAAGGAATTCAAAATTGGCCGGGCGGAGCAAGATGAGTTTGCTCTCAATAGCTATAAACGTTCGCGCCATGCCATTGAAGCCGGGTACTTTCGCGATGAAATCGTAGGGGTCGAATTGACTGTGAAAAATCAGGTCAGTGTTGTCGACCGTGACGAGGAACCGTTCAGTGTCGACTTAGCTAAAATAAAAACTCTCCGTCCTGCGTTCGATGCGCAAGGCACGATTACAGCCGGCAATGCTTCGTCGCTGAGCGATGGAGCGGCTATGCTCGTACTTATGGAAGAAGAACTGGCACGCAAAAAGGGTATCAAAGCAATAGCCCGCATTTTAGGTTCTGCCATGCATGCTCAGGTNNCCGATTGAAGGTATTCGAAAGGCTTTGCTAAAAACCGCATTGCAAAAAAATGATATCGATCTATTTGAAATTAATGAAGCTTTTTCCGTCGTGCCATTGATTGCCATGCAAAAATTGGGTCTCAGTGCCGAACAGGTCAATATTTGTGGGGGAGCCGTTTCACTCGGCCATCCTATTGGGGCGAGTGGCGCTCGTATTCTGGTTACACTCATCCACACCTTGCATAGGGAAAAAAAGAAACGAGGCGTGGCCTCCCTATGTATCGGTGGAGGAGAATCTTGCAACTTGGTTGTGGAGTCAATTTAAGGCAGGAATTGAAGAAGTGTTAATTTCTTCTTCATTTGCTCAGGACGTCGGTAATAAGCATCAAATTCAAAAGTCGGAATCGGTTCGCCGGAACGATGTTTGCGTTTAATTTCACTTAGAAAGATTTGGCAGCATGCGCGACACGAGAGTATGGGGGGGACTTTACCCCTATATGTCGGATGACTGAAACATAATAACCCCATGGGTGTATTCTCCAAGTAGCCAAGCAAGACAATCTCGATCCCTACTCCACCTTATGCATGGATAGTACCAATAGAAACATTTGGCTAATATCCTGAAAATTTTGGAAAAACTAAGAAGTCATCATGTGATCATGATACAAAGACTGTCTAATTTTTTGGCAATTGATCATTTCTTTAAACTAGACCTTTTTTGATACGATAGCAGATAAATGGGGTTGTTTGTCAATTCCTTTAGATCGGCTCGATGCATCGAGCTCATGTCATAGGGTTGACTAAAACGAGTCTTAGATCTGATAGCTTAAACCGAGAGATAAATAGCTGTCGAGGACACTTTGAGGCCGCTGATCCGGCCGTGCTTGCCGAATGCCGGGAGAGACCGTGTAGGTGATGTTCAGAGAAAAGTTGGTATTCAAGCGTATTCCTAAACCCACACCGGTATTGGGGACTGGGGGCAAAGCATAGGATTTGCTCACGGATTGACTGGAGCCTTCGGTGGAATAGGTGATGAGGTAACGTTTTTTAATAACCCCGACTTGTACAAATGGGACGAAGATGTCGCCATAGTAAAGTATCACCGTAAGATCGAGAGAATTCGCAATGGTATGGGTTTTTTCTTGAACATAGTAATAGGCATTCGCTGTGCGATTGTATTGATAGCCCTGTAAACCTACGTAACCCTGCTGATGAGTGATGCCCAAGCGCAAATGTGAGCCCAGGTCGACCGCTACAGAGCCACTTGCGGAACGTTCTTCTTGGTGATTAAGGCCTAAATTATTACGATTGGCTGATCCGCGCAGCGTAAAATGAACTGCAGCTGAAAGACTGTTGGACAAGAAAGAAACAAAAGCTAATATTATGAAGAGATATTGGCTTTGCATGAATTCCTCATCTCAGGAAAATTCACTTTTTTATTATTATAGCACATGACTATGGAAGACAGACTGAGAAAGCCCTACCGACCTTGTGTTGTAGGGGTTTTTGTAAACGAGAAGAAAGAGGTTCTTGTCGCCTTGCGACGAGATAAGCGCGCCTGGCAGTTCCCTCAGGGTGGTGTTGAGGATGGGGAGTCTTTTAAAGAAGCTCTTTTTAGAGAAATGAAAGAAGAAATCGGTTGTGATCGTTTCGAAATCGTGACCGTCGCACCAGAGATGCTGCACTACGATTTTCCTGAAAAATCTACGATTGAATTGGCAAAAGTTTTTCGTGGTCAATCGCAACGGTGGTTTCTTTGTAAGTTCCATGAAGGATTTGGTCCGAATCTGGATCAGTGTACCAGCGATGAGTTTTTGGAAACAAAATGGTCGAGCCCTCAAGAAATCGCTAAAACGATAATCGATTGGAAAAAAGAAACGTATCGAAGAGGATTGGGCCTGCTTGGCCTCCTTTGATGGGCTCTTGATGTCACGAATTGCGCTAGCAAATATTTTTTTTGGTTTTGTAGTCATTGTTCTCAGCAGTTTGGCAGGTTTCTTCCTTGCCACTGAAGCTGAGCAGGCTTTTCTCACAGACAAACACCTAGTCATGGCTTGGGAGTATACACTTTTTAAAAGTGCCCATGGCCACTGCAACCTCTTTGGTTTGTTACACATCGCTATGGGATTAAGCATGCCCTATGCCCGACTCAGTTCGCGTTGGCAGCTGATAGAAAGTGGGGGCCTGTTTTTAGGAAGCTTCACCATGGGCTGCTTAATGATGGTGCGTAGTTTGCGAGGTATTCCCACACCCGGTTCGGACTGGTTGGGGATCTGCATAGGGCTCCTTTTAAGTGCTTCGCTAGCCGCCCTTCTCATCCACTCTTATGGCCTCGCAAAAAAACTGTTGCGTGGTTGAATGTTTGTCAATTTGTTATAAAAATAAATCGAGCAAGCAGTAAGACAGAGATGACGAAGAGTATCGGATGAACATCGCGAAATTTGCCGTTAAAGACACGAATAAAAACATAACTTAAAATACCAAAGCCAATGCCGTTAGCGATGGAGAAGGTCAGCGGGATCAAGAAGAGAGTCAAAAAAGCGGGAATTGAAGAGGCCCAGTCATCCCATGGAATCTCTTTCACGACGCCTACCATCATAAAACCGACCAGAATGAGCGCCGGTGCGACAGCGACTTTAGGGATGATAGCAAGCACTGGCCAAAAGAAAATACTGAGAAAGAACAGCAGTCCGACGATGAACGCCGTAAAACCGGTGCGTCCCCCATCTTCGATCCCAGCTGCCGACTCAACGTAGCAGGTCGTGGTGCTTGTGCCGAGTAGGGCTCCGAACACGGTTGCTAGAGCATCCGAAAGAAAAGCCTGCGTCATACGCTGGCCATGAAACTTCTTTGTAGCTGTTTCAGAAGCTTGGGAGAGACCGACCAAGGTTCCTGCGGTGTCAAAGAAATCAACGAAGAGAAAGACAAAAACGATACTTGCCACACCTAGACTGAGACTATCCCTGATATTTAATGCCAAAAAAAGGTCGGTGGGCCATTGCGGGCTTTGAACAAACGAACTTGGCCAACCCTGAAAAATTTCGCCATTATAAATAGGAAATTTTCCTAGAATAGCAAAGAGGGTCGTCGCGAGGATTCCGATAAGAATTGCGCCTCGTACCTTACCCACAAGAAGTACCATCGTAACAACGAGACCAAAAAGTGATACAAGACACTCCGGCTTCTGTAGCTCACCTAGTGTGACAAGCGTCACATTATGCTTTACGATAAGACCGGAATTTTCAAAACCGAGAAGAGCTAGAAAAAAACCGATGCCAGCGCCGGTTGCTAACTTTAAACTTGTCGGAAAGATGCGGACAATCGTTTCGCGAATCCGCAGTAGGCTTAAAATTACAAATAAAATACCACTGATAAAAACCGCACCTAAGGCGGTTTGCCAAGGAATTTGCAGACCTAGGACCACAGCAAAGGCAAAGTAAGCTCTNNAACGAGCGATGAAAGCCATCAGCCAGCACCCGATTCCAGACGCCAAGGCTGTAGTCACCAAGAGCTGACCCGACAAATCCTTCCCGTCCAACATGATCGCTTTACTGAGTATCGATGGATTGACAAAGAGAATATAAGCCATCGTTACAAATGTTGTAATACCCGCTCGTGTTTCAAGAGCGAATGACGAACCTGAACGTTTTATACCAAAAAATTGGTCGACGCTTTTGACCGNNTCTGTCGAAAGTGTTTGGCGTGAGATAGGCACTCACCTGCAGACACTATACGAGGAATCTCTTTTTTTTTGTATAAAATTTAAGCAGCGTTGCGTTTGGTCGGATGCTTTTTTTTGGAACGATCTTCTGTATCCTCTTCGTGGAGCCAGGAAAACTTTGCAAAACGATCCTTTTCTAGCAGGCCCTGCCTGAGGCAGTCATGAAAATCCTCTATTGTGAACGGCTTTCGTAGCAGGCCGTCCGCTTCCAGGCTTTCGCTTTGGCCCTGATCAAGATTCAAGCCGGTCATGAGAATTATGGGCACCTTCGCATCCATTTTACGAATCCGCCTTACGAAATGATGGCCGCTGACACGAGGTAGATTGGATTCGCTGATGATAAGGTCAAAGGCTTCCTTGCGAAACATTTCAATAGCATCCTTGGCACTGCTCGTTACAAATACTTTTGAAAAGAATTTATTGAGATGAATTTTGAAAAACTTAGCTATGATCTCATCGTTATCAACAATGAGAATTCGGCTCTCGCGATCGTAGTGTGCATGCAGTAACTGGACATTTTTACGTGGCTTTAGCATCTAAATTCCCCCTGGTAGAGCTTCTCGGAAATCCCCAAAAAAAAGTTTAACTATTTGTATATAGGCCCTTTCATGGCTGTCCCGTAGGGCTTTCAAGGGTTGTCCTTTTGCTTAATTGGCTACGTCTTTAGCCAGAACCCCAACACTTGCGTTGCTAAGCTCATAGATTTTTATCCCATCGACGAGTAAGGCCGCCTCCCCTCTTGCAAAGGCTCCGTCATGAAAATCGACCTTGGCCAAGACCTGGAAGCGCTGGTTGCGGGGGATAATTTGCCCGCGGTACTTCCACTTGAAAACTTGTCCAGTCTGGCAAAGAGCAAAACGTGGGGCTTCTTTAAGGTCGAAATCGTTCTGTTTTAAAATAAAAATCTTGAATAATTGCAAGATAGCCTCAAGCCCGAGAGAACCAGGCATGACGGGGTCTTGAAAGAAGTGGGCTCGAAAAAACCAATCGTGTGGCGAGAGTAACTTTTCGCCCATCAAGCAGCCGAGTTTATAGGGACTCTCAGGTAGGGAGTGACACTGAATTTTATCGAGGAGATTAAGATAAGGCGAACCGATCCGCAAGGGGCCCTGCCCATAATTGAGAGGTAGGCTTTCTGCGGATAGTGGCTCCCAGAGATCTTGCATATTTTTTTCAAACGGGGAAATCTTGATACCTTTTTGATCTAAGAGGGCTTCAGCCGTGAAATAGCCAAAGCGTGTTTGGACTTGCACGAACAGTTTATCATTTGTGTAAGCTTTGATATCAAATTCGATAATGATGGTGTCTTGCATGCGAACAAGGGAGCTTACGCGGACTTCGGATCGAATGCGATCTTTGAACTGAGGTTCATGATGGAGAATGAGCTCACCTTCAAGATTGCGGAAGAAGAGTTCCCTGCTAGAAGCGAGTGGGCAGCCAATAAATGAGGCGAGCCACCCACACGGTTGCAAGAGACTTTCCAAAATGATGCTGAAGGGAAGAGTGCCCTGCAAGGGGCTTAGGATCGGATGATTTTTTGGGATATCCCATTCTGCAGTAATTTGGCCACCACTCTCCATGCCACAGTACTTAGCTTTCAGTTCGCAAATACGGGAAATAAAGGTGTAGGGAGCACCAGGAAGGCGTGCCGGACGTCGGCCATCATCAAAGCTAGCAAAGCGAGGTCCCCATGCCGCAGAGGGTNNGGTGCTCATCACAGGCAATTCCTGAGAAACTTGCAACAGAACGTCCGCTCGCTGCCAAGTCGACAAGGTCTGGGTTAGGCCAGTCTGGTATAAGCTGGACAGCAATATTTTCAGCGTGCAAAGCTTTCAAGCCGTCAACCGTGAGCAAGGCATCGGCATACGCACAGATACGGTCTTCGTCCATTTC
>PLEQ01000314.1:8887-9058 GCA_003136475.1 Deltaproteobacteria bacterium | reverse complement strand
GCGGAGAAAACGGGTGAATTCGTGCCCGTAGAAGAGATTATCTCCAAGCACAAGTGCCGCTGGTGAACCAGCAAGAAACTCCTCCCCGATCAGAAAGGCCTGTGCCAACCCATCAGGGCTCGACTGTTCCTCATAGTCAAATCGCACTCCAAATTGAGATCCATCACCAAG
>PLEQ01000314.1:0-8818 GCA_003136475.1 Deltaproteobacteria bacterium | reverse complement strand
CTTTGTCGAAATACTCATGGGGGGGCTCCGGAAAAATTACTTTTTCCTAGTTTTTCCAAGCCACCAAGAACGCCAGGGGACTGGAGCCCATTTGGAGGGGAGATAGAAAAGTGCTGCAAGCGCAACGATCCATCCGAGAGCCCCAACCGCAAGAGATAGGGAATACCATCCAGGGGCCTTGAATTGGAAAACCACTTCATGGGATCCTGCAGGCACATAGGTAGAGAGGAGTGCCGCCTCTGCGCGGTGAACTCCCGCAGGTCTGCCATCAATGGTAACAGTCCAATCAGGGTGGTAGGCCTCGGTCACAACCAGCCAGCCTGAAGCCGTGGGTGGAACTTGGTATCTCATGCGCTGATAGTCATCCATACGGCTACCCTCCAGCGGAATTCGAATCAACGGATCAGCCGCCTTTCCCTGGAACTGAGGTAGCAGCTCTANNCCATGCTATCAACTTCAACTGTAATGAGATTCTGTGGAAGAAGTTGAAGCACTGCCGGTGCCATCGTTACATAGCTTTCACGCGGCAGCTCCACAAAATTATTGGCCAGGAATGCCGGATACAGCGTTGTGGGGTTGGCAAGCACAGCAAAATGGTCATTCTCAAAAGCAACAGGATAATTCCTACGGAAAAAATCCTGCATCTGCTTCGGAGTGAATGGATCTGCTTTATCGATCAAAATGTAGGCCACCCCGACTAAATTCATATACTCCTTGATCGCATCGGCACTGGAATTTCCAGCAGTTTCAAGGTACCGCACCCATTTAAGTTGGAAATGCCGACCCGAAGCCTCGGTATCAATCCCCCGGTCCGCATCGGCGGGAAGAGTCAGGTAAAAATATCTCCCACTCAGGGGATGAACCCGTCCTTGGAGGGGAGCCGCTTTGAGAAATTTGCAGGTTGTTGCATAATCGGTAAAGAGATCGTCAGGAAGAAGTCGTGAAGTATAAATTTCCGACATTGAGAAGAGCTGTAGAAGCACAATAGCAAACGCTAGCACGGCCAGTCCGGAACGGCGATCCCGTGGAACCACCGTGCTGAAAATCTCTCCTCCCGCAATTGCTGCACCAGCCGCCAGACAACAAAATCCTGTGGTGGAAAAAAATGATTCGGGTGCGCGTATATCCCTAAAAAACGGGAAAATCAGCTCTGCCACATGAAATATAGGCAACGCGAGCAGCAGGGCCGTGACCACCAGTGCAGGAATAATGCGGCCGTTAAAAAGCTGGCTGATCGTCAACCAGGCAATCCAACCCAGCCAGACCAGGGCAAGCCAAGCCAGGGGAATGTTGATGTCGGCCATTTGCTGAGCGGATTTAAGGAGCTCCAAATGACCTCCCAAAATTCCCGCCGGTCCTGCCGCAAACCAGAGGCCGATGAGCCAAGAGGCATTGAGGATCAAAAACCAAAATCCAACTTTGCTCTTTCTCCATTCTGCGAGCTGCGGCAAGGCCAATCCCAGCGTGAGAAGTACCAGAGGCACCAATCCTATATGAAAAAAGGCGGAATCCGATTCGAAATCTGCTCCTGATCCCGAAAGAAGAAAATTACTCGGATCAATTAAGGAAAGTGCCGATTTAAAGGAATAGTGAGCTTTCCATCCCTCCAGTGGATCACCAATAAAACCGGCTGCATTGGCAAACTCCTTGGATCCCGGCAGGAGTGGAATCACACCAGTAATAACGGCGACCAGCAATGCCAGAAGATAGGCCTTAACCACTGGTTGCCAATCCAAGGGACGATCTTTGAGAATCGCCCAAGCCCAGAGAGCAAGAATCGGGGCCAGCACAACGGCGACCTTGGCATAGCTCAGCGCGAGTCCCGCTGCAGAGAGACCCAGAAGAACAATTTCAGCCGGCGAGCGGCTCTCAGCCACCGCCAGAATTCCACGGAAAAGGAGAGGCGTAAAAATAAATGTCATGAACATTCCTTGATGCTCATAAACAGGACCACGTACCGTCATGATGGGAATCAGCAGATAAAGTCCCGCTCCAATCAGACCAATCAAACGGTTCCCACTCAATTTCCGGACAAAGGAGTCCATGGCAACCAGGGAGACCGCCGCAAAGAGAACCGTCACAAACCGAAACGAGGCCATCACACCAAGAATTCCCCCAAACAGCTTCACCCCGAGCGAGAGAAGTCCTATGCTCAGACCCGCCACATACATCGTTGCCAAGTGTTGCCCGAGCATATAGTTCGGCGTCCACCAAGAGGGACCATGAGTGAGAATTCCCTTGAAAACATCAGGGTAACGAGCGGTATCCGCAAATCCTTCCTCTCGTGAAATCGGCGCGTACATCCATGCCACGGAAAGGATCGAAAAAATTACGATCAGCGTCCAGAAAGCCAAGCTTTCCTGAGGAGTATTTTTCTTTGCCGGCAACGGTTTCTTGGCAGGGGAGGAGGAAGATTGGGGTCTCATGATTGCAGAAAGAGGGCTCTGTTAAACGCCGTTTTTGTGATCTGTTCAATCCATTTGTCACAATTGGCAAACCCGACTTCCGGGATCTTGGGCTTGTCATCGGTTATACGGAAACCTACAAGATCATACTTTCATGCTTGTTTCACTAATCATTCCCATGCTCAACGAGTCGGAGGGTATCCGTTCCCTCTGGAGTCGGCTCACCGAAGTGACCTCGCAACTTCCGTCCCACAATTTTGAGGCTGTATTTATCGATGATGGCAGCACCGACCAAACGGCGGAAATCATCCAGGAGTTGCCTGCCACAGTGGGCTTGAGCTGGAAGTTGATTCAATTCTCCCGCAATTTTGGCCACCAAGCCGCAATCACCGCAGGAATGGTGAATGCTTCGGGGGAAGCCATGATTTTTCTCGATGCTGATCTCCAGGATCCCCCCGAATTGATCCCAGTTTTTCTGGAGAAATATCAGGAGGGTAACGACGTTGTTTATGGCATTCGTAAAAACAGGAAAGAGCCGCTATGGCTAAAATTCTGCTTCGGGACATTTTACCGTCTCTTTAATGCCATCTCCGAGCGTCCCATTCCCCTTGATGCGGGAGAATTTGGCCTCGTCAGCCGCAGGGTCGGCAAGTTAATCGCTGGAATGCCCGAACGCGATCGCCTTATCCGGGGCATGAGGAGTTGGGTCGGATTCAAACAGGTCGGGGTACCCTATGATCGCCCTGAACGCCATGCGGGGACGACAAGCTACAGTATTGCCAGAAGAATTGAAGGGGCACTTGACGGACTTTTTGGGTACTCCAAGGTGCCCATTCGACTCGCCTTCTTTCTTGGTCTCCTTGTCTTTGTTCTTGGCGGTGTCTACCTCCTCCAGTCGTATGTCATGATGTTCATCACAGGCAATAAGGGAGTCATTGGCTGGCGCTCCGTAATCACACTCATTTTCATGTTAGGCGGAGCTAATCTCATTGCTACCTCCATTGTGGGTGAATATGTCTGCCGAATCTATTTCCAAGGGAAGAGTCGACCACTTTATATTGTTGAGACATCATCCTTTTCACCAGGTTCCCAGCACACGAGTGCCGCTTCCTAGCCCTCTTATCTTAAAGGCAATTGCCCGCACCTGATGATAGGCATACTAAAACCGAGGTCTTTAAGCTGTTGCATCAAGAGATCCTCAGAATATCGATGCTGTTCACAGATTAAAAGCGCGCCGATTTTTTCTCCCTTGAGATTTTCCAGTGCCTGTTGAACCTGGGATTGAGTCAGCGTTTCCCAATCGGGAATCATAAGTGCTCGCCGCTCGCTATAATAGGGAACCACAGGATTCCAGTCCGATCCGAGAATAATGAGAATGGAATCCGGAGTAGTATTCTTTTTGATAGCATCTGTCAGTTGAAGAATTTCTTTGTTAGGTGTTACTTGAAGATAGCGATATGGCAGCTCCTCCTGGCCTGAAAAACCACTCCAAATAATAAAGAGAATCAGCAGCCACCCACAGATTTTTGTCCGAATTTCGCCCGACTCAAGTAGCGCCGCTACAGCAAAGCCTACGGCACCAAGAAGGAAGATTCCATTCGCATTCATGTAATAATCATGAATAAAGTGAAGGTTTGTAAAAACGGCTGGTGAAATCAGAAAAAGCCCTAGGAGCAATAATGCCTCTTTCCAACGGCGGCGAGTCAGGACAATTGAGAATGCCGAAAACGCCAGAATAAGCCATGCCTGAGTAGGCAGTCCAAAAAGAGTGAAGACCCGAGAGAGGATAGTCGTCCATACATCCAGCGATATTTTTTGTGCCATCGTGCCATAATTCCATGCCGAAAGTCCTGCCGAGGTATTACTAATCGCTAGAGGGTGCACCACCTTCAGTGCATCCGAATAATGAACCCAACAAAAAGCTGTTAAAAATGGAATTCCACAAACCAAGACTATCCGTAAAAGCAAATTGAAAAGCGTATGATTTTGAATTTTTTGCAGCGGCCAACGGATATAATTTCTGATAGTCCAAAGCCCCGNNCCGATAATGCGAGAAATGGCAACCAGGTGGTCACCTTACAAAGTCCGGCGGCAATGCCAAAAATCATCGCCAGAATAGAAATCCATAATGAGTTCTTTTCATCACTCCACATCACACAAAAAAGATAGGAAAAACTCAGGAAGATCGCCGTGGATTCAATCATGAAGGTTCGCGACCAATAGAGATAAAACGGACTTATTAAGAGGATACAGATCAAGAGAAGCGCATTGGTGTTCGAGACTCTTCGAGACCTGAGCAGTGCATAAACTGGAATCATTGTCAGAAGGTAAAATGCCGCTGCCACAGCACGGCCTGACTGATCAAGTCCTATCCCCGTGGCATTTGATATTTTTGCGACCATCCATTGGTAAATAGGAAATTCCATTGGTATTGACCATGGTTTTCCAAGGATTGGCGTCTCATAAGATAGCTTTAGAGGCTCTTGCGTAAGATAATAAGCGGTAATAGCTGTCTGGGTCTGCCTGAAGGAATGGTGATCGTTCAGCGTATTATTCCAACCTATCGAAAAACACCAAATTGCATGAACCAAGCAGAAGATAAACAATACAAATGCCGCTACGAATGCGGGATTTTTTGTTTGTGAGAGAAGTTTCCCGAACCCGGGCATTTCCTCATTTCTAGTAGTGGCCTTTCTTTTTGTCATCCGAGTATGCGGTAGAGATTCTGTCTTACAATGCTTTGTATATGAGATTTCATGCTTATAATTCGGAGATCAGTTTTGCTTAATGTGACGCTTCCCCTCTCGGCTTGAAGTTGTGCGGTATGAAGGAAATCCTGAACCGTGACATTTGCCAAGCTGGTTGCAGCAGCATTTCCATGAATTCTGTAAAAGCCAATCGTATCTGCATCGTAGTAGAGGTCGCCCACGCTCAGGAGACGAAGCCAGTATTCAACATCGGTACAATAGACAACCGTTGGATCAAAGAGTCCCACCTGCTCCATGGCTGATCGGCGCCACATGACATTCACGGGATCACCTATAATATTGGTTCCCGCCATGATGCAACGACGTATAATTTCACTACCCGAATAGACTCCAGACTTTCGTATGCCACTCCTTTTGAATAAAATTTTCCCTTTGCTGTTAATTATTGTGCGAGCACCTGAAGCGACCACGACTTCCGGGTGCTCTCTGAGCACCTTTACCTGCCGCTCCAAACAATCCTTGGCAGGTATATCATCAGCACAAATCATCTTAATGAATTCCCCCCTGGCTTGGCGCAGTCCCACATTCCAGTTGTCCGCCATCGGAAGCGTATTGGTATTTTTTAGCAGCCTGATTCTTGGATCATTTAATTCTTTAACGATACGTTGCAAAATAATACCAGTTTTATCCTTCGATGCATTATCTACCAAAATCAGTTCCCAATTAGTGAATGACTGATTTAGAACAGCACGTATTGTCTCTTCAATAAAATTTGCAGCATTATAAACTGGAATACAAATTGAAACAGGAGAAATGTTCATGAAAAATAATTTCAAATAACGGAATTAAAAATCAAGATAACTCCTTATAATAATCAACAAACTCATCCCAAAACAAACTCTCATTCCATTCAAGACACATTTGAGACGCCGGATTATTATTAACCCTCATTATTGGCTCCGAAAAAGTATTCTGATTTTTGCTTGAGAACAGGCACTCCAAATCTGTTCTAGATCTCACTTCATCTGCTATCTTCTTTACAAAGGTATCCTGACTTCCAATATAACCGCTTGGACGGAATCATTTTGGATAGGCCTCAATTTCAGAAATGATATTCATAACAGATAGTTCGTAAGTGAGCGCAAGAAGATCAACGGGTATATTATCCCGGAGATACTTACCTGTATTGACTTCGGCAATGCGGTTCTCACGCCAAGACTTCATCAAGTAGCTGGTAAAGCGTGCTTCTTCGAATGGGCCAAAAGGATTGGGTATCACAAACTTTCCAAGTCTCACCCCCGCCTCAAAACAAAAATAGCGAAACGCCTGGTAGGTCAAACCTTTTGAAAGGCCATAGGGAGAAAATGCTCTAAGCGGAGGCTCGCCGCATCCTTCGTCCTGTTCAAAAACGCTCCCAGTAAGCATCACGGGAATTCGAATAACATTAAGAATATTTCTCAGATTAAACGGNNATGGTGGCATAATACATCAAAGTTTTCAGAAACTGCAACTTTCAGAAACGATTCCGACCCAAACGGGGCATCCTCCACAAGGTTTGCCATAGAATATAATAGTGATACCCGCTTTTTTCTTACCCCTTGATATCCTGCAATTGTACCTCTCAGCGGACAAACAACTTCGTGACCTTTGGAGATCAAGGTTTTGACAAACCAATATCCAGTAAAGGAACTAGCACCAGCCTNNGATACGAACGGTCCTTATCGGATAAAACCACAGGTTCCATAGGCCATTGAATTCCAAGAGCAGGATCGTTGTAGCGAATCCCGGCCTCGTGATCCGGTGAATATGTTTCAGTAACTAGATAAAATGCCTCGGTATCATCACATAGAGTCTGAAACCCATGAGCAAATCCCTTCGGCACATAAAGCGTCTTACGATTCTCCGCTGTCAGTTCTATTGTGAAGTGCTGAAGATAGGTTGGAGATTCCGATCTCAAATCAACGATAACATCAAAAAGGCCTCCGCGAATGCACCGCACAATCTTGTCTTCTGCTTTGGGTGCTTTTTGATAATGCAGACCTCTTAATGTACCAGCGTATTTACTTAAAGAATTATTAATTTGTTTAATATCGTGATTGAGACCAGATACCTCAAATTCTCTTTCACAAAAAAACCTGGCAAAAAAACCACGCNNTCGATATTTCTGCAGTAATTCATTGAGCCCTGAATTTAAATTATATTGAAATTTAAATTGGGGGAACATGCTTTTAAATTTGTTGAAATTTACCCTGTAGTTTCTAGGATCCTTTCCAACCTCACCCGTATAAGCAATGGTTGCTGAAGGAACGAGTTTCAAGACTGCATTTGCTATCTCTTTTACTTGATAGTTTTGATCGTTTGCTCCTATATTAACTGCTTGGTTGTGAATCAGCTCGTGCGGAGCCTCCGCAAAGGCGACAAAGGCATGGGCAATGTCTCGGCAATGGATAATGGGCCTCCATGGTGTACCGTCACTCATCACCCGGATGTCGCCACGGACAACAGCGCACGCAAGTAAATTGTTTGCCACAAGATCGATTCTGAGATTGGGTGAATATCCATATGCTGTGGCATTTCTGAGGAATGAGGGTGAAAAATCAGCGGAAGCTAATGCCCCAATATGAGTCTCACTTTCAACTTTTGATACTGCATACGCTGAAATGGGATTAAATGTCGCTGATTCATCCAAATCAAGTTGCTTACCTTGCCCATAGACAGAACAGCTTCCTGAAAAAAGAAATCGCGACACGCCTGCTGCCTTTGCTTTTTCTGCAAGCCTAATCGACCCATCTCTATTAATTGAGTAGGTCAAATCTTCATCGAGATCTCCCATAGGATCATTGGAAATCGCCGCAAGATGACATATACAATCAAATCCCTGAAGATCGGCTTCTTGAAGCTCTTTGAAATCTCCATGAATTTCAACATCAGCCTCAGGAAAAGGATCCCAATTACAGGAGTTAAAATAGCCTATATCTATTCCTGTAACATGATGACCCGCAGTTTTCAATAGTTCTACTAAATGCGGGCCGATATAGCCTTTGTGTCCTGTTATAAGTATTTTCACTTGAGATAAATATGGATTTAATTCTATTTTTTCCCGCTATTTGAAATCCATGGAGGATTTCCACTTTTCCAAAGATCCTCTAGTAATCTTTTTTCTCTGAGGGTATCCATTGGCTGCCAGAATCCATGATGTTGAAAAGCATTCAACTCACCCTTTTCAGCTAACTTCTGAAGTGGGTTTCTCTCCCATATGGTTGTATCATCGGTCAAATAACTTAACACCTCTGACTCAAGAGCAAAGAAACCGCCATTTATCCATCCCTCATAACCATCGGGCTTTTCAATAAAACTTGTCACTACGCCATTAGAAATAGCCATTGAGCCAAATCGGCCAGGAGGTCTGACCGCTGTAATGGTGGCTAATTTTTTGGCCGCTTTATGGTTTGCAATTAATGCAGTGATGTCAACATTTCCAAGCCCATCCCCGTAGGTCATCAAAAATACTCCTTGGCCAATATAAGGAGCAACCCTCTTTAATCGCCCCCCCGTCATGGTCTCATTCCCTGTATCAACAATAGTAACCCGCCATGGTTCAGCATGGCGCTTGTGAACCTCCATACTATTTTTGTCCATATCAAAAGTCACATCCGACATATGAAGGAAATAATTGGCGAAATACTCCTTGATGATGTAGCCCTT
>PLEQ01000488.1 GCA_003136475.1 Deltaproteobacteria bacterium | reverse complement strand
CACCCGCAGCCGCAACTTACATAGCGGGTTTAACTTCTACTAGTTCGCCGTCTTATACGACAGGAAATTTAGAGCCCTTATCTTTGACTCTTGCGGGCGCAGTGAGAGTGGATGGATCTGCAGTTACACAACCAGTATCGGGCACACTTAATACAAATTCTCCGATCAATACGAACGGTAGCGCATCGAATAGTACAACTGTTGGATCGGGTAGCGCAACTACATTTACCCCACCTGCAAATGCAATTGGATTTATTTTAGAATCAGAAAGTACCAACACTATCAATCTTAGATGGGCTGTTGGAACAACCGCAACAACTACGGTTGGAATATTGATGGAACCTGGCCGCGATACGGGCTTTGTTCCCGCAAAGGCAACCGTTTCCGTCATCGCATTAAGCGGCTCGGGTCAAGCNNATTATCTACTGACACTAGTAACGTAACGACCTTTAACTACCAGTTTCCTAATTTTACGGGAACCCACACTGGTATTACGATGTCTTTACTCGTAAATAGCATTGCGGGCGGCGGAACCGGTGCAACTACTGCATCTGGAGCCTATAACGCTTTATCTCCTATGACTACGGCGGGAGATATTGAATACGAACTTACCGCTGGAACTGCTGCACGGCTTCCAATTGGAACAAATGGACAGGTTTTATCTGTAGTTTCAGGATTACCCGCATGGGCTACGTTTACGCCGACATTTTCAGGGTTAACGCCTAATGCACCGGTTATAGCCCTAACATCTAGCACTATAACCACTACAACTACGGGTACCGCAGGTCAAGTTTTTACTTCTGCAGGCTCTTCAAGTCCTCCTGGATGGCAAACTCTTAGCGGTACCGCCGCGTTTGCTAGCTTTACTTCTAACATAGTTAATACTCTCGATACAGGTGTAACTTCTAGTACATTTGTAACATTTAGTAATAGTCCGGCATTTACAATAACTCCAAGTATTACGGGCACCTATAAAGTTTATTGTTCTATTCCACTTCAATCCAGTGGAACAATTTCTATTGCACGTATATTTAATACGTCTGGAGGTGCGACTCTATTAGCAGAAAGTCAAACGGCTACGTATAACACTGCGGGCGATGGCGCTGGCTGTTATTCACAATCAGTTTATGCGTTAACTGCAGGTACTACATATGTGTTTAACATTCAAGGCAAAGTGTCTGGTGGCGGAACTGCAAATGTTCGTGGCGATATTGCACCCTTTTACATGTTTGCGGAAGGTGTTCAACTAGGTTCTCCCGCCGGTACTGGGACCCCAATGTCCTTTTCTACTTATTTAAATACAGCAGTTACGACTCCAGCAAACAGCCCAGTTATATATGATACTGTTCTATTTGATACAAATTCTGGTTATAATNNGTTGTATACAATTCCCTCGACAGGAGATTGGCAATTTAATTTTTCTGGCTCTTCTAGTGGTCTTAACATTAACGCCTATGTTCAAATTAATGGTACAACTAACTACTTAATTGGTGAAACCGGTTCAAAATCTTCATCAGGTTCTGTTATATTACCTTTGATTGCTGGCAATACAGTAGCTATTGTGCCAGATACAACAGTTACAATGTCAGGTTCCAGCGGTAGTTTTNNAAATTAATTTAAGCGCCGCTTCTTCCGGAATAACCCGATCTGTAAATTCTGTTAGTACAGCCACCACAGGCGGTGCAACAGCATCAACTGACTACGTTTACTTAGTATCTGGAACAACTACTTTTACATTACCCACCGCCGTTGGAAATACCAACCGATACACTGTCAAAAACGTCGGTGTTGGTACAGTTTCCATCGCAACTACTTCTTCGCAAACAATTGACGGAAGTGCATCACCTATAACCTTACCAGTGGCCAACACGTCACTAGATTTAATCTCAAACGGGAGCAATTGGAATGTCGTATAATCCTAATAACCCTAACGGCCAAGCCACAAGTGCAAACAGTGCGCCGGTTGTATTAGATACAACTGATTCGGGATATTTATCAACAATAGCGACAAACACTGGGGCATCAGCAACAGATTTTCAAGCTAGTGGAACGATCTCCGCTCTTAACGGTACAGTCTCAATAACAGGCCAAGGAACTTATACTACTACAGCCAGTATAACTGGAACTTGGAGTGCGAGCTTAGTTTTTGAAGGTCAAGCTCAAGATTTGACATGGAATTTAATTCCCATGAATCAAATTAACGGGACTAACTTGCTTCCATTAGTCGGGCCAATAACAAGTAACGGTTTATATAATATAACTGGCGGTGGGTTTTTACAAGTTAGAGTTAGGGCATCGGCGTATACGTCCGGAACTGTGGCTGTTGGATTAGACTCATCTTTAGCCCAACAATCCATGTTCGCTATTACCAGCACCCCGGATATGTTTATGACCGGCGCATCAGCCCAAACGGCAACAGTAAATAATATTTTACCAGTTACGTCGGGTACTGCAGCAACGGATGCATATGGATATCATTCAGCTTCTGTGCAAGTGGTTTCAACAGGTACAGCAGGGACCTTTATATTTGAAGGTAGTAATGACAACGTAAACTTTCAAGCTATCACCGTATATAACCAACTAATATTAACTGGTACTCCGATTACGGCAGCTATTACCGCAACGGCATCTCAATTTATTTATAATTTTCCAGTTTCAATGCGTTTTATACGCCTTAGAATTGCTACCACTATAACTGGCGGATCAATTCAGGCTTTTACAAAATTATCTCAAACGGCGTTTACTCCAAGTATATTTCAGGTTGCACAGGCTACGACAGGAAACTTAAACACCACTTCAACTATAGCATCTGGTACTGTAACGACCGTTTCAACTGTAACCGCTATCACTGGCGTTAACGCCGTAGCTACTACTAACGGCGAGACTCTTGGAACTGGAATTACTACAGCGACTCCGGCAACCGTTTCAATTAAAGCTACGGCGGGTAGATTACATTTTATGTCAGTTGGAAATCCCAATACAACGGCAGTATATTTAAAATTATTTAACGTTGCTACACCCACTTTAGGTACAACTTCCGCAAACATGAATTTTTACATACCGGCCTCTTCTACGATATTTATGCCCATTAATATTTCCGGGTTATTTTTTTCAACGGCTATCGTTTATGCAGTAACCGGCGGCCCTTCTTTAACAGATAATACTGTCATAACCACTGGTTGCGAAGTAAACTATTCGTTTATTTAAAGGAGATATATGTTTAACCTTTATTATCCAAATGCACAAGGCGATAGAGATTTAATCGGATCTTTTTCTTCTTATAATGATTGTATGACTCAAATAACCGCCGATAACCAAGACTGTTATACAATAGAACAAGTCGTATCTGGACAAGTTGTCTGGGTTCAAACACATTAGGATAATATGGATCGCATAGATCAGAAGCTAGATAAGATCGTTGAAACATTAGGGGAACAAGCTGTCACTTTAGGTAGATTAACCGTTTCGGTAGAAGAACACGTTAGACGTACAAACCTACTCGAAGAAGATATTAAACCCATTAAGAGTCACGTAGCGATGGTACAAGGTGCACTAAAGCTTGTTGGATTTTTAAGTGTTTTAGCGGCCATTGCGGAAGGCGTTGCAGCTTGGATCAAACACTAATAGAGAAGGAATTTGCACGGAGGCAGCTACTTTGTGATGCCATCGAAGCGTACATAAAGCAGACTTTTGAGCGAGACGAAGTTAAGAAGCTACGAAGAGGAAAGATTCAAAAAGAAATTTCGGACCTCTTAGGAATAACAATAAACACCCCATTTTGCCGGTTAATTAACCAGTGCATGGAAAAAAATGGTTTTATTCCACGAGAAATTCGCGGAAATTATTACTATAAAAACATAAGAAGGAAACAATGTTAGCTTCAAATATTCAAAATATAATTGCACCCGGAACGGTTATGAATACAACTATTAATAGTGCACCAGTTCCTCTGATGCAATCATGGGGTTACGCAATACAGGTTGTTTTCACCGGCGTTCCCACTGGAAATTTTCAACTTCAAGCTTCATGCGATCCAATTCCACAAGCGCGAGTAGAAGAAGTTCCACCTACTAACTGGTCAACTGTAATAAATTCTACTATAGCGGTATCTGCGGCTGGAAATTTACTGTGGAACGTGGCTGACATGGCCTACACATATGTTCGCGTTGTTTATACGGATACCTCTGGCGGCACAAGTACGGCGGTAATTACGGCATGCAACTTTAATGGCAAGGGCGTGTGATATCACAATTTACCAACCTTCCTGCACCGGCTGCGGCGTCAAAAGTTTTGGGGTTGCCCTATCGGGAAGTACTCTCTATACCACTCAATATATTATTCAATAAGGCCAACGACTCTTATCAACTTTTGGCGTCTGTCTAGGTCCGTCTTTTTTCACTGAATGTCTAATCTCTTTAGGCCGTTTATTTATCCAACCTGTCCTAGTGTAGTCATCACCGCCATCAACCATAGCTTGGTTATCGCATCCGCAAGTCTTGTAGTCGNNGAATAGACGTGCACCGCATTCTGGGCACTCTACGCCATACTTAATTTTCATAAAGTGCCTTTCTTAAAAACACTTGCGCTGAAAGTAACTTTCACTATACCACATTCTCTCCAGCAACCTTGTTTTTCCTTTAACTTTTTAATCGTCTTGTAAAGTGTTATTGGTGCCTCGCCGAATTCGTGCGCCCAGGCTGTCCCGCAGGCATAAAGTATACGCTTTTTCATTTAACCACCTCTCGCATTTGAATAACATGTCTATTTCATATCTTGGATTATTAAAAAGTCTATTTAACCCGCTGGGATGTGGAAGCTTGTAGTAAGTAACTTGTGCAAGTTCGCACACTTTTGCCGCGTCGTTACCCAGCGCAATGATTAAATCAACCTCATATTTAAGTATATGTTCTAGTAAGTTTGAAAAAAGATTTGGTAAGGCTTTCGTATTNNTTCGTTCGAACAATTTGCCAAAATAAAATGTCGATTTGGTCCATTTAACTTCTCCAACCAACGCATCAACCTCTTGTAGCACGGTGCGCCAAGAAATGGTATGTTGGGATCACAGTTTTTCTTAGAAGGATTGCGTCCTAAGATTAATATGTTCATTTAAGGAGTGTATCAGTCCTCGAAGAGCTTGTCAAGGTAAGATCCATTTGCACCGGGGTCAAATTCATCTACGTTTTTTACCTTTAACGCCCGTTCTGCCGCTTCTTCCATCTCCGCAACTTCTTTAGCCCGCCATTCTGGGGTGCCTGGTCTTATTTTATCAATAGTTGGTTCTGATAAAAAGTGGAGTGATTCTCTAAATGCGTATAGGACCGCGTCAGTAATATCGCTATGAAAGCGGTCACTAACAACAAGCTTATCACCAGTAGATTTATCACGATTCCATTCGACTTTCTGCGTATCTTCCGCGAACTTACCCGTTTCTTTGGNNTTCAGCCGCTTTGATACCTATACTAAATCTAGATGATATAGATTCGACAATTTTTTTGCCCAAACCACCTGCATCCATGACAATCGAGTGGGGATTATAGCGGCCAATTTTGGCGGCAATGAGATCAACCAAGTCAGATAGAGTCTGTTTAGTGCGTGTAATTTCTTCAACAAGAAACACCGCATTGAGATTGTCATGATATGCCAAAACAGCCAAAGCGTCTGCGTCATCATAGCCAAGGTCAATTCCGATAATATANNACCGTAGGAAGTTCTTCATAATTATTTTTCTCTTTCGCATATTTAAAGACCAGTGCATTTGAATCTGTAACCCATTCGCCAAAACACTCTCTGCGTATACCGGGGTCATCCATACTGACACCTTTACGCTTACAGTCTTTTTCAATAAGCTGCATAGGTGTAAGCCCTGACTTCTTCTGAAGCCATGGATTTTGTAACATCGTCCATTTATGTGCGCTCCACTCCGCGCTGTGGCAAATCTTATGAAAGTATCCAACAGGAATTGGTGGTGGTGTACCGATAACGCGAAGACGACCATTGTAGTCGTACAAAGCTTTGGCAATGACGTCGTCAATTAACTCTTGAATAAAAGATCCAAATGCCTGAGCCTCGTCTATGTAACAGAGTGCAAGTGGAAGACCGCGAAACTTCTCAATTTCAGATTTGTCTTTTGCACCANNCTGGAACCGTTAGGAAAAGTCATCGAAAGATCGGCTATGTTGGTCGTGCCACCAAGTTGATAACGACGATTTAACTCTAAAATCTCGGGCCAGACTATGCGCTTTGCACTGGCCCTTGACAACGTTATATATAAGGAAATCGTGCCGGGACGACGCTGTGTAGTGTCTACAAGATCAACGGCGCAAGCCACAGTCTTGCCAGCTCGACGTGAACAAACCGCAGTTGCAAAGCTTTCTGGATCTTTAATAAAATCTAACTGTTCAGNNCTCTGGAGAAAGCGTTTTAGGCGTCTTTTTTTGCTTTGCCATACGTCTTTGAAGCCGCGAGGCAAATTGCAAGCGGAATGGTCGGTGCACCAATTTGAAACGTCTTGCGTTCTGGATTAGGCTTCTTTAAGTCCCCAACAATTCGTTGAAGGGTACAGATATAGCCGCCCATCACGGAGTCTAAGCGCCAAAACCACGCGGCTTTATGCAACTTTTCCAAAACATCCATAGCCGCNNCCAAAAATTCCTTCTTGAATCTCCGCGTCAAGTTCTGGGCCAGCCTTAGCTAATTCTTCTGTCTTACCTTGCTCCGACAACTGTTCCATCCTCCGTTTTATAATCTATTCCTCTAATGTTGGTAAAAGGAACAAACTTGTTACAGCCCTTTCCAGTAACCTGCACTCCGTTGTCGACGCGCTGAATATCGAGAAAATGTAACTCTGCGTTGATTGTTCCAGCTACGAAACCACCAAAATTCTCA
>PLEQ01000352.1:2956-4052 GCA_003136475.1 Deltaproteobacteria bacterium | reverse complement strand
AACCAATCCTTGCTTTGGCAATCCAACTTAAATGATCAAGATCCGAGGATCTAGGCTTCATAAATTCTCCAACTGCACATTGATTTTTTTAATAGAGTTGTCCAAGAATATTCTAAACATTCATTTTCAATTTTTGAAACTAACAGATTTTTAGCTTTTCGGATACTTTCCTGCACTAAGGAACGTCAGTTAACGCGGTTTGGGGATTTTNNATCATAGTTTCTACTTTCTTCGCCTTTGCAGCACCGATTTCTTTATCAATATTTGCCATATCTTCAAGCGATATATTATAACTATCAGTAATCAATATATTGTCTTATATTTTGCTAAAATAATCCACCCTATAGGATGATTTATAATATTGAAAAAGCACCTTTGAAAGAACGAAAGGTTTTTTGATGAATTCTCTCTTAACTTTTATAGTTTTTTTAAGTTTAAATTCTTGCGTCCATACCAAGTTTGAGCCTGATACCTCATTACTCTCGTATGTTGCGTGAATTCAAGAACGCCAGCAATTTGACTGTGGCTCAACGNNACCCAACAGAGTTCCGCTGATCCCACATAGCGTCGGGTTATTCATTAAAAACATTGATCAGCAATGATTGTGTGACTTACCTACTTAGGTCGAGAGAATGCGCGTGGTCCATGGCGCTCATTTGTGATTTTGTAAATTTACTACAAAAAACAAAAAAGGCCATGGATGAATATAGATATTATCGAAACTCTCGCTCTCCGTCTGCTAAAAATTCCTCAACGTTTGGAGCGGGTCGTAACGGCATACTTACTCACGCTCATGCTGGCAGGGCCAAAGAAGACATTGTCCTACGCAGCGGGAGTATCGGGTCTACATAAGTCGCAGTTTTCTCGACTACTGAGTGAGCATTCTGACCTTGCCGTTTCGAGTTTGAAGCTGCTCGCAATCGATGCAGCGAAGGAAGCGGGCGCAAGTCGAAAACCGCTTATTAGTGGATGCCCATGGACGATGGCACTAATGTTGATGCAACTCTTCACCCAAGATCATCTCTACTTGTTCATAACGCTCAGCGTTTTAATCATGGCCAAGGATTTGTTATCGGTACGACGTCTTAAGTACCGG
>PLEQ01000352.1:0-2944 GCA_003136475.1 Deltaproteobacteria bacterium | reverse complement strand
CAAGTTTGAAAATTTGATTCTTGGGTTGATAGTTGGCGCTGATTGTCTTGATGACATGGAAAATCTTCATACCGAGCCTGGTTTTTCTGCCCTGTGTGATAATCGGGATTATGTTCCAAAATCCTATGGCGATTTACTGCGTCAATTTACCCAATATCATTGCAAGCTCGCGAATTACGAACTTATAGACCTTGCCTATGCGATGCATTCGCATCTGAGTCTAAAGCAAGAATCAATCACGATTGATATCGATTCAACGGTTATCAGACAACATGGTAAGAAGATGGAAGGAGTTCGCAAGAACCCCCATGGGTACTGTGTCTTGATACCATTACAGCTTGCGGCTATCGTCATACGATCAGTTTGGAAAAAGAATTTTCAGATTTGGGGTAGATGGAAAGTTGAGAGATTTTTTGCTTGGCTGAATAACTATCGCAGAGTAGTAGTGAGATTGGAGTTCAAAAGTTAAAATTTTTTGGGGATGCTTCAAATGGCTTGTCTAACAATTCTTATACCATTGTGACCGTACGACGTAACCCAATCATAATTCGGGTTGCGTCGTACGGTCACAATGGCGTCCGGTCTACAATTCATCTTTTTTTAAGGGGCTCGGTGAGACTGTCCAGTGTTTTACTAGAGCATTTTCAATGGACTGCCATTGGCCATCGAACTCACTCTGCACGCATAGATAGATTTCTGTTGGAGAGGAGAGATCCGAAATGGTGTCAGGTCGAAACACTTTTCCTGCTGGAAAAGGAGCACTGTATCCAGATTCATCGAAACAGTCTTTTTTCTCATTTGCTGTTTTTGATCTTAGTCTGACTCGTTCCGGGCTAGCTGTCATTGTTTCCGGTAACAGAGAAAGGTGATCGTGTTGATCGACAGAGATGGTATCTTCAACAGTTTCCCATCTGTCATTTTTTGAAACTGGCAGACCTTGAAGGTTTTCGAGTGCATTTCCCTTTAGGAACAAGAATGAATACGAGGATGCTTCATCAAGGTGGCCCCAACCATCTTTACCTTTTCCAAGTAGGCAGAGTTTGACAATCCCTGGGTCCATTCCACTAAGTTGCAAGTCATAGCCAGCTTCGAAATTATCGACTTGCACATATCCATCCTGCTTGGTGCAGTCAAGATCAGGATCACCACTCTTTAACATTATGCCTCTTAGATCATCTCTCATTTTAAATTTGAGATGCTTGTTTTGCTCATATACTTCGGTTAGGGATTCGGTAAGATCAACAACTGGGCCTTTTACAACCTTCCATGAAATCGAAGTATAGGTGTCCCATGGTTGCCAATCTCCGCTTTGATTTGACCCGACCAAACAAATTTTCACCCATTTTCCTACCAGCTGGTCTAGCGACAGATCTACAGGTTTACTTGGAGAACGTGGTTCACTGTAAGTAGATGGATTCTTGCAATCAAGTTTCCCCGCCTTTCCAAACGCGTATTTATACGATGAGATATTCTTTCCGTCTATTTCGATGAGTTTCGCCGTAGAGTCTAACAGCAAACGGGGTTTCTCTTTAAAAAGAGCGATAGGCCTAAAGTAGGCTGCCTTCATTTTTCCAATGTCCTTTTTTGAAAGGACTGACAAATGAAGATCAAGTTGCTGCCCATCTTCGAAATTTATTGGATACGGCTTGCCATGTAATGCGGGATGTTTACTCGTAATGCAGTAGCTCATGATAGAACTTGAATCGTAATCACCAATCTGGACTGTATTCGAGGAGAGCATGTCACTGAGGCTGTCATTTTCTTTGCAATCCGGTTCAGTATCTCTGCGATCATCTTCATGTAGGAACCCTAAGGTATGACCAAACTCATGAAGCGCTGTTTTTCGAAAGAACCTCTCATTGAGTGCAAAATTTTTCGCGAACACACCGAGGACAATAGTATTTGCTTTAAGAACACTGTTATATCCGATTGGTGACTGTCCAGTACTAAGGGACAGAAAGATTCGGACCCCGACTGAGTTGTCTTTGCACTCTTGCCATTGAGTAAAATGAATGTCGGCTTTCGCGTNNGGTTGATATTCCATCCAGGTATGACTTCATGGTCATTTTTAATCCCGTACGGAAGGGGTTCCCAGCAAACGGGTATGTCCTTTGGGTTTGGCCACCTCACCTCCTTGAAGGGACCAAAATCTGCCATCAGTTTCGATTCAATTGGCTTTTTGGGTCTATCCATAACTGTTTCTGATTCTGACTGTTTCTTGGATATAGAACAGCCTAACAATAAGAAAATAAGTAGTTTTTTGTACATCTATCACTCCAATAGAAGTCAGAATAGCAAGCTTCTCGCTCGAGAATCGGCTTAATTCAAAAAAACCTTAGATACTAGAGCCGATCTCATAACTGGGGGCTGAACTGATGGATATTAAGAAAATCATCCAGGAAATTTGTAGCGAAGATCCCATGACATTTGAAAATGCTTTCCATACCATTTTGCCCGATGTAAAGAAGTTCAAAAATGATTTAGTTCATGCAATGAAACACGAAAAGAACGGCAAAATGCGGGCAAGATTTATAGAACTTTTGGGTCATTGCTTGGATGAAAGCTTAATCGAGGATTTTGAAAAGGAACTTAGCAACCCTCACCACGATGTAGTTTCTTGGTCATTGTTNNCCCAAGGGGAAAAATATTGCAAAGAAATTTAGGGAAGAAAATCCGGAATTTTCTGAATAGTCCGGCATTTTCAAGCGCAATATTTTCTGCCATCCTTAGCTCACTCCATTTTCTAGTACAGAAAGAAATTCAAGGTCAACACGATGAGAGGGGCCTTGATCTTGAAGACTCCATACCTCAGACAAGGCTGTTATACAGTACGCCCAAGCATTCATGAGATGTAGATCAAACGAGAGCTCCTCATGTAATATCTCGAGTCTTCTATTTAAAATTTCAGCAAGTGCTCTATCATTTGCCGGATTTCACGGCATTT